>JAEKLU010000289.1 GCA_019509685.1 Mesorhizobium sp.
GGGCGGTCAGCCTTGGTGTGCGCGTCGAGCGCCTTGCGCATGGCGGCGAGATGAGCGAACGAGGTGCCGCAGCAGCCGCCGACGATCCTTGCGCCGCCATCGACCGCCAGCCTGACATAGTCGGCCATCAATTCCGGCGTGCCGGAATAATGGATCTCGGTGCCGCGGAATTCCGGAATGCCGCAATTGCCTTTGACGATGACGGTAGCTTCCGGCTTTGCCTCGGTCATGTCGAGCAGCGAGGCCAGGATGTCGGAAGCGCCGACACCGCAATTGGCGCCGACGCCGAGCGGCGCCTGCGACAGGCCGTCGACGACGCCATGGATGTCCTTCGGCAGCAGCCCCATCATGGTGCGGCCTGCTGTGTCGAAGGAGCCGGTATAGGTGAAGGGCAGGCCGACGCGGATCGCGGCTTCCGCGGCGGCGCGGATTTCGTCGGGCGCCGACATGGTCTCGATCCAGGCGACTTCGGCGCCGCCGGCCTTTAAGCCTTCGATCTGCTCAGCAAAGGCCTCGACCGCTTCGTCATAGGTCATGGCGCCAAGCGGCACCAGCAATTCGCCTGTAGGGCCGACCGAGCCGGCGACGATCACCTTGCGGCCGGCCTTGTCGGCGACGGAACGGGCGATCTCGGCGGCGCGCTTGTTCAGCTCGAAAACACGGTCCTGCGCATGATGCAGCTTCAGGCGGTGGCGGGTGCCGCCGAAGGAGTTGGTGAGGATGATGTCGGCGCCGGCATCGACGAAATTCTGGTGCAGGCTGGCGATGGTGTCGGGCGCGGTATCGTTGAGCAACTCCGGCGCCTCGCCGGCCTCCAGACCCATCGCGAACAGGTTGGTGCCGGTGGCGCCGTCGGCCAGAAGCACGCCCTTTTCGGCAAGCAGTGCGTCGATCGGATTGGTCGCGGTCATGGCGATAGCTTTCGTGCCGAAATTGGAATAAGGATATGGAATTGGAATAAGGATATAAAGAAGTCTTTATGTCCAGTCAACGAATTTGCGCCCGAATTCGCCTGCTGCTTACGCAGCCGAACTGATCTCGACCTCGATCTCGGTGCAGGCATCGCCATTGGTCGGGTGATGGTCGACCGAGCAAGCGGTGACGACAAGCAGGAGATCCTGCTCCGCGCGCAAGGTGACATAGCCACCGGGCGGATTGTTCGAGGCCTCGACCACGAGCGTGCCGTCCGGCTGTGGCAGGGAATTCTGGAAGAGGTCGACCGGGTCGGGCGCGAAAGGCAGCTCGATGCCTTCACCGGCCAACGCCGTCATCAGATTGTCGCGGCAGTTCGGGTGGTTCGGCAGGCCGGCCCGCTCGTAAAGCGCGCTGTCGCAGGCTGGGTAGAGCATGTCATGCGGCCCGGGCGAAGCGTCCTCTATCAGAGTCAGCATGATCTTGCCGCCGGCGCTGTAGAAATGATCGCCCGGTTTGCGGAACAGCCGCTGCGAGCAGGTTCTTGCATGGATTTCCCTGAAACGATGAACATCCGGCCCTGACACGGCCCGGTCCTGCCAGCATCGCAACGACGACCGCGGTCAGACAGTGCCTGATGGGAACGACATGCCGGCCAGATTGCGCGCGAAGGCGGCGGCCTCATGCGGGTTGACGTCGGCAGCGCGGATCAGATTGTCGAAATGCTGGGTCAGCGCCTGGATCGGCTGGGTGGCGTTGAGCACGACGTACATGTCGCCGACATAGATGGCGGCGCGGTAGGGGCCGAAGATGGTCAGCGGGATGGAGTAGCGCATGCGGCCGTCATAGAGGAACAGACGGAACGTCGGGTATAGATCGTCAAGCAGCGTCGCCATGTGATCGAGCTGCTGCCGGCGATCGACTTCCGGAAAACGGTCCCAGACACCGAGGCCACGCGCAAAAATCTCCAGCGTGTGGCGCGGCATGCAGACCTCCATGTCGGTCTCCGGACGCCGGTTGTAATCGATGCGATACTGCGTCTCGCTGGCCTGTGCCGAACGGCTGCGGTTGGTGATGTTGGCTTCGTAATCGACCAGTTGGCGCGTGCGCAGAAGATCGGGGATGCCGGCCGGCACATAGCGGATCTTGGTGCCCGCGGCCTCGGCGAACCATTTGGCCAGCAGCGTGCGGTCGAAACCGTCCGGGGCTTCCTCGATCTCCAGGCTTTCGCGGATTTCGCCGGTGACGCCTTCGTCCTGGCTCAGACCAAGCAACCAGTCGAGCGAGACCTTGAACTCGGCGGCTATGTTGAGCAGCGTCTCGGCGCGCGGCAAGCGGGTCGAAGCGCCGGACATCAACTGCGACAACGCCGATCGATCGATGCCGACAGCTGACGCGAAGGCCGACTGGTTGAGGTCGGAACGTGTCAGGAGCAGCTTCAGCCGCTCCCGGAAGATTGCTGACAGGTCTCGTTTGTCCACCCTTCGTTCTCCCTAGACTTTGAGGAAAAATTTGCGTCGAAGCCCGCTTAACAGGCGCTCCAGGCGTAAATGAATCCCTAAGATTGTTCACAATGTACAACATATGCGGCTAAAAATGCGCAGACGCAACATTTTGTGCACTTTGTCGCGTTGAGTGGAATCGTTTCTCCTGACATTATGCTGTCAGGAACCAGTTGGGGTTCCGGCGACTGAGGGGCAGTGGTCGATAGCATGACAAGCAGTGCAGGCATCCGTCGAAGCAGCAAGCCGGCCATCGAATGGCCGACCGTGGTTCTCGCCTTCTTCTGCTACGGTACATGGCTTGTCGCCGGCTTCTTCCTCTGGCCCTCCTATCCCATTCTCGCGCTGGCCATCCTCGCGCTGACGCTGGCGCTGCAGTCATCGATCATGCATGAAGTGCTGCATGGCCATCCGACGCGCAACGCGCTGGCCAACGAAGCTTTCGTTTTCCTGCCGATTGGCCTGACCTGGCCCTTCCGCCGCTTCAAGACCATTCATCTTCGCCATCATGCCGATGAACGGCTGACCGATCCGCTGGACGATCCCGAGAGCTATTACCAGGCGCTCTGGATGCACGAGGACATGCCGTCGTGGATGAAGTTCCTGCTCAAGGTCAACAACACGATGATTGGCCGCCTTATACTCGGCCCGTGGCTGTCCTGCATCGGCTTCTTCATCGACGACGCCAAGCACATTGTTGCTGGTGACAAGGCGATCCGCAAAGCCTGGTTGCTGCATGCCATCGGTCTTGCTTTTGTGCTGCCGGTCGTCCAGTTCGGTTTTGGCATGCCGCTTTGGCTCTACCTTCTGGTGCCGGTCTGGCTTGGACAGTCGCTGATCTCGATCCGTACCTATGCCGAGCATCAATGGTCAGAGCACCCGGAAGGGCGCACGGTGATCGTCGAGCGCTCGCCGCTGTCGTTCCTGTTCCTCAACAACAATCTGCACTTCGTCCACCACAAGACCCCAACGGTCGCCTGGTACAGGCTGCCGAAGCTGTTTCGCGACCGTCGCGACGAGTGGCTGCGGATGAACAATGGCTATGCCTATCCGAACTATTTCGCGCTGCTCAAGGCCTATGCCTTCAAGGCAAAGGAGCCGATCGTGCATCCGGCCTTGCGACGCACGCCGGAGCCAGGCCGGGCTTTCAAGCCGCGCATCCGGGCGCGCAGCATCAGTGGACTCGGCAGCGCGCCCGTGCCGGCCGAGCCGCCCAAGGAATAAGTCCGGGCATCCAGGAACCGGTGTCGGCCAATTCTGATTGGACGCCGCGTTTTTGCGATCCTTTCTCCAGACATGATGATTGAGTGTCGGCATGAGTGAATTGGTTGCGGCCCTGCCGATGTATGACTGGCCCGAAATGCGCGGCGAGGTCGACGCGCAATGGGCGCTGCTGCGCGAAGCCTTCCGACAAAAAGGCATCGACGCCCCGCAATCGATCGTGCGCCGCAATGGCGACCTGCTGCCGGTGCCGGGTGGCATCCGCGATGCGGGCGGCGACTTGATCGCGCCCGATCCCGCGGTGCTGCCCCCGGACGAACTTGACTTCCACAAGCTGTGGCTGCATC
>JAEKLU010000290.1 GCA_019509685.1 Mesorhizobium sp.
TACCGGATGATCAGGCTGTAACCGGTGACGAAGGCCAGAACATCACCAACATCGTCGTGGTGGCGATGGAGGATTTGCCGGCCGACATCAAGGCACAAGCCGAGGACGTGGTCACCCGAACCACCGCCGAGGACCTGGTCAAGCTGCAGAAATCGGTCGACGCATCGCCTGAAGCGGTGTCAGCGCTACGCGCCAATGGCTTGAACTCAAGCCAAGTGGTGGCGGCCAACATCGACGGCGACGGCACCGTGACGCTGATCATCCAGACAACGGCTTGATCCGGCGACAGCCGCAACCCGAACCATGCCAAAGGAGACCGGATGATGGCTATCTTGCCGACGCCGGACCCGACGCCTGTCCCGGTGCCAAATCCATCGCCCATTCCCGAGCCGAAGCCGGTGCGCGAACCGGATCCCGAGCGACTCCCCGGCGAGGTGCCGCTGCCCAACCCGGATGAAAACGACGCGCCGCCCAAGCATGGGGACCGAGGTTAGCGCAAGCTCAAGATAAGCAGGAGGCGCTGAACGCGCCTCTCGACCAATCGCTCACTCCCCGCGCATCGTCGCCTGGAAGGTCGGCAAATGCTTCTTCTGCGCCTCGATCATGCGCTCGCGATAAACGCCGTAGATGACGTCGGTGTCATGCAGCGTCACACCGGCAATGGTCGGCGAGGCGAAGACCGGCAGTTCGATGCCGCGCTTCGACAGTTGCTCGGCCGTGCGCGCCAAAAGCTCATGCGCCATGATCATGGCCAGCACCGTCGATGACCCCGCGACCGGCCGGCTCCAGCCCTCGACCGGCACCACCGCGTCCTCGATCGGCGAGCAGGTGTCGATGACGATGTCGGCGGCATCCGCCAGCCGCTTGCCGGAGGAGTGCGTGGCCGGCTTGTCGAGATTGTTCTTGCTGGTCACCGCGACGACGAAGATGCCACGTTTCTTGGCGTAGAGCGCGGTGTCGATGCCGGACGAGTTTCGGCCGCTATGGCCAAAGATGATGATGGAATCGCCCTTGTTGAGCGGCTGATGGTCGAGAAATTTCTCTGCATACTTCTCCGTCCGCTCCAGCCACAAAAGCTCGCGCACGCCGCCGGCGCCGAGCACATTGTGCCACATCACGCGTGGGTCGGTCAGCGGATTGAAGCCGACGAAGCTGCCATAGCGCGGGAACATCTCCTGCGCCGGCAGCACCGAATGGCCCGAGCCGTAGAGATGGACCAGCCCGCCATTTTCCAGCGTGTCGGCAAAACGGCTCGCTGCCTGGCCGAAGGCTTCCGAATTGGCCTTCGATGCCTGCTCGATGAGGGCGACGAGACGGGGGATGTAAAGATCGGACACGATGGTACTCCTGTTTGGTGTCAGCTTCTTGGGGTTGGCGAAATGCGGCCGGCGCGCAGCGTCGAGCGGATCTCGTAGCGGTCGCCGCGCATGACGGAGACGGTGAATTCGAATGGGCCGCGCTCATCGACGGTGATGCGCTCGACCACGAAGGCCGGGCTTCCCATGGGCAGGTCGAGCAGCTCGGCATCGGCAGCGCTGACGGCGCCGACGCGATAGTTCTCGCGCGCTTCGACTGGCACGATGCCATATTGCCGCTCCAGCGCCTCATAGAGCGAGCCCTTGAGCAGACCGGCATCGAGAAAGCCCGGCACGCGCGCAGCCGACAATTGCGCGGTCTGGATGCCGATCGGCTCGTTGTTGCCGAGCCTGAGCCGCCGGATCCGCACCACAGCATCGCCCTCCTCGATCTCGAGCGCGCCCGCGGCGGCGGCACTGGCTACGGTCAGGCTGCAGTCGAGCAGCCGCGAGCCGGCGACGACGCCGATATTGCCCATCTCCTGCGTGAAGGAGGTGAGCTCGCGGGTGCCGGCAACCAGCGTGGTCGAGCGCACGAAGGTGCCGCGGCCGTGTTCGCGCCGCAGCAGGCCGCTTTCCTCCAGATTGCGCAGCGCGTGGCGCAACGTGATGCGGCTGACCCCGAACAGCGCGCAGAGCCGATCCTCGGCTGGGATCTGGTCGCCCGTCGCCCACTCGCCGCCTTTGACGATCGCGCGGATCGCTTCCTCGACCTGGTACCACAGCGGTTCCGGCCGCCTGCGGTCCGGCTGCTGAAAACTCGCTTCGCTCATCTTATTTGCCTCCACCCGCTTCCCGCTTGCCCGGCCAGGGCCGCGCCAACCAGACCGGCGCGAGAGCCGAATTCCCCAGGCTTGAGTTCGATGCCGCGCAGATGCGGCGGCAGTTGCCGTCGCAGTGCCGAAAGCAGCGGCGGCCCGATCACGTCCAGCGCATCCGCCAGGCCGCCGGAAATCAGCACCGCCTGCGGGTCGAGCAGCGCGACCGCGCCGGCAAGGGCGGTGCCAAGCTGGCGCGCCGGCACTTCAAGCAGGGTCTGGGCGGCGATCTGGCCTGCCCTGGCCGCCGCAATCAGCTGGCGGCCGTCGGCCAGTCCGATCTGGCCGGCAAGGGCATCGAGCGCCCGGCCGGAGGCCACGCGCTCCAGCCAGCCGCTGCGCTCCTCGCCATGGTCCTTGATCTCGGCGCAGGCCCAGCCGAACGAGCAGGCGCCGCCATGCGCGCCGGCAACGATGCGGCCATTGGCCAGCACGGCCGAACCGATGCCGGTGCCGATCGCCAGCAGGACCGCGTCCGACATGCCCCTGGCGCCGCCCGCGACGGCCTCCGCCAGCAGCGCGATCTGCGCATCGTTGCCGAGCGCGACCCGCAAGTCGGGAAACAGCACCTGGATATCGACGCCGTCGAGAAAAGAGAGGTTGGGAATCCAGCGGCAGACCGAGCCTTCGACCAATCCCGGCACCGCGATGCCGAGCGCCT
>JAEKLU010000291.1 GCA_019509685.1 Mesorhizobium sp.
CAGTGCCGGATGCTGGCGGCGGAAGCCGAGAAAACGCCGGTAGTGCTCGAGCAGCGAGGCGTCGTCGCCCTGCTGGACATTGACCGCCTGCGACAGATGCTTGCCCGGCACCGGCAGCCAGGGCTTCGCCGTCGAAAAGCCGGCATTGCTGGCGGTTGCATCCCACACCATCGGCGTGCGGCAGCCGTCGCGGCCCTTGAATTCGGGCCAGAAGCGGATGCCGTAGGGGTCTTGGAGATCCTCGAATTGCAGCTCGGCCTCGCCCAGCCCAAGCTCTTCGCCCTGATAGAGGCAGACCGAGCCGCGCAGCGACATCAGCAGCGCCGAGATCACCTTGAGATAGGCGGCCGGATCGGCCTCGTCGGCCGCCCAGCGCGAGGCCGGACGCATCACGTCATGGTTGGAGAAGGCCCAGCAGGACCAGCCGTCGCTGGCCACCTTGCCGAAGGCTTCCAGCACTTGGCGCACCTTGGGCGCGCTGATCTTTTCCGGCGCCAGGAAGTCGAAGGAATAGCACATGTGCACGCGCTTGCCGCCGGCCGTGTAGGCCGCCACCACTTCCAGTCCACGCTGTGAGTCGCCGACCTCGCCGACAGCGGCCGTCGCCGGGTATTCGTCGAGCAGGGCGCGAAAACGTTCGAGGAAGCCGAGATTCTCCGGCCGGCTCTTGTCGTAGATATGGTCCTGGTAGTTGTAGGGATTGACCGCGGGGGCGGTCTGGTCGTTGCGCTCTTCGGGCGGCAGCGGCGGGTTGTTCTCCAGCCCCTGGCTGTGGAAGTAGAAATTGATGGTGTCGAGGCGGAAACCGTCGACGCCGCGTTCCAGCCAGAAGCGCGTGATGTCGAGCAGCGCGTCCTGGACTTCCGCGTTGTGGAAGTTGAGGTCCGGCTGCTCGGCCAGGAAATTGTGCATGTAATATTGCTGGCGGCTGGTGTCCCATTGCCAGGCCGAGCCGCCGAAGATCGACAGCCAGTTGTTGGGCGGCGTGCCGTCGGGCTTTGCGTCGGCCCACACATACCAGTCAGCCTTGGCATTGGTCCGGCTGGAACGGCTTTCCTTGAACCAGGGATGGATGTCGGCGGTGTGCGACAGCACCTCGTCGATCATCACCTTGAGGCCAAGACGGTGCGCCTCCGCCACCAGCGCATCGAAATCGGCGAGCGTGCCGAACATCGGATCGACGTCGCAATAATCCGACACGTCGTAGCCGAAGTCCTTCATCGGCGATTTGAAGAAGGGCGAAATCCAGATGGCATCGACGCCGAGGGCCGCGATATAGGGCAGGCGGCGTACGATGCCGTTCAGGTCACCGATGCCGTCGCCGGTCGAGTCCTGAAAGCTGCGTGGATAGATCTGGTAGATCACCGCACCTCGCCACCAGTCGCGATCGACGGCGGGGTCCGGTTTCGAAGTCGCCTTCAAAGCCGATTGCATTATGTCAGCCTCCTTTCACCGAGCCGGCCAGCAGCCCGCGGACGAAATAGCGCTGCAGCGAGAAGAAGACGATCAACGGCACGATGATGGTGATGAAGGCCGATGTCGTCAGGATCTCCCAATTGCCGCCGCGCGAACCGAGCAGCGCGTTGAGCTGCGCCGTCAGCACGATCTGGTCGGGCGCCGTTCCAAGGAAAACCATCGCCACCAGGAGATCGTTCCATACCCACAGGAACTGGAAGATGGCAAACGAGGCAAGCACCGGGAACGACAGCGGCAGCACGATCTTGACGAAGATCTCGAAGTCGCTGGCGCCGTCGATGCGCGCCGACTCCATGATTTCACGCGGCAAGCCGGCAATGTAGCTGCGCAGAAGGTAGATGGCGAAGGGCAGGCCGAAGCCGGTATGCGCCAGCCAGATGCCGAGATAGGTCTTCGACGGCACGCCGAAGAAAGTGCCGACGCCGTTGTACAATTTGAGCAGCGGGATCAGTGACATCTGCAGCGGCACGACCAGCAGGCCGATGATGACGGCAATCAGCAGCGCCCGGCCGGGAAAGCGCATCCAGGCCAGCGCATAGGCCGCAAAAGCCGCAATCAGGATCGGGATCACTGTCGCCGGGATGGTGACCGTCAGCGAATTCATGAAAGAGCGGCCGATGCCCTGCGACAGCAGCACATTCTGGTAGTTCTCGGTGGTGAATTTCGGCGGCGCCGACGAGGCATAGTAGAGGCGCTGGCCGCGATCGCCTTCGAACGCCTTGGGCGATGTCATGACGAAGCTGCCGTCGGCATTGACCTGCAGGGTTACGCCGTCACCGAGGTCGGCCGATGTGCCGGCCTGATATTGTGTCGGCGCCGCGGCTTTTACACCAAAGGCGCTGATCGCGCGCTTGGCGCCGTCGCCGAAGATGTTGCCCTGGAGGACGAACTTGCCATCCTTCTGGGTCTGCGCCGAGGCCGGCGGCAAGCGCCCGGCCTCCGTCTGGCTCGAACTGGCGAAGGAGTTCCACCAGCCCGAGGCGACGATCTGGTCCTTGTCGCGCAGCGACGAGACGAGAATGCCGAGCGTGGGGATGGTCCAGATCGCGACAAAGACGAGCACCGCGATATGGACACCAAAGCGGCTGGCAAAGGATTTTCCGGTTGCGACGGCCATCTCAGTGCCCTCCCGTCTCTTTGTTGGCCTGGCGGATGTTCCAGACCATGATCGGAATGACCGCGATCATGATGATGGCGATGGTCGCGCCGCGGCCGAAGTCGCCGCCGCCGCGAAACATCCAGTCGAACATCAGATTGGCGAGCACCTGGCTGTTCCACTGGCCATTGGTCATGGTCAGCACGATGTCGAACACCTTCAGCACCAGGATGGTGATGGTGGTCCAGACCACGG
>JAEKLU010000021.1 GCA_019509685.1 Mesorhizobium sp.
GAACGTAGTAAACCGCTGAAATCTGCGGATATGCAGCTCTTCCCCGGCCCCGGCTTGCGCCTCCGGCCGCCTTCCGCTATAGAGCCGCCACCCGCGTAGACACCCTTGGAGGCAACGCGGCGGAAGGCCGGCCAGGCCTCGCATGATCCCCAAAGCATTTGGATCGCCAAAAGCATTTGGAAAGCTTGTGCAAGGCCATGACGGCTTTCGACGTTTACGGCTGGCCTCGTGCCTGCCGCAAGCGGCTCCACAACACGCGAAAGGAAATGCCATGAGCCACGATGCTTATGAGCTGAAAGCCGAAGCGCGCGAACAGGTCGGTAAGGGGTCCGCCCGTGCAGTTCGTCGCGACGGTAAAGTGCCTGCAGTTATCTATGGCGACAAGCAGCCTCCCCTGGCGATTGCGCTGAACTACAAGGACATCTTCTACAAGATCCACGGCGGCGGGTTCCTGACCACGATCGCCACGATCGATGTCGACGGCAAGAAGATCCAGGTCCTGCCGAAGGACTTCCAGCTCGATCCGGTCAAGGACTTCCCGGTCCATGTCGACTTCCTGCGCATCGGCAAGGACACCGAAGTCAATGTCGACGTGCCTGTCCACTTCATCAATGAGGACAAGTCGCCCGGCATCAAGCGCGGCGGCGTGCTCAACATCGTTCGCCACGAAGTCGAATTCCACTGCCCGGCCAATGCGATCCCGGAATTCATCACCGTCGATCTCACCGGCGCCGACATCGGCGATTCGATCCACATCTCGGCGGTCAAGCTGCCGGCCGGCGTCAAGCCGGTCATCTCCGATCGCGACTTCACCATCGCGACCATTGCCGGCTCGTCGGCGATGAAGCCGGAGACCGAAGAGACGGCGGAAGTAGCAGCGCCGGAACCGGCGGCTCCTGCTGCCGAAGAGAAGTAATTTTCGAGCCCGGAGCTTGCGATGCCAGACAAGACAATGCTTGTCTTTGCAGGCCTCGGCAATCCGGGCGCGAAATACGAAAACAACCGGCACAATGTCGGCTTCATGGCGGCGGACGCGATTGCCCGCCGCCATTCGTTTTCGCCCTGGTCGCGCAAATTCCAGGGCCTGATTTCGGAAGGCACGCTCGGCGGCGAAAAAATCCTGCTGATCAAGCCGCAGACCTTCATGAACCTGTCGGGACAGTCGGTTGGCGAAGCCCTGCGCTTCTACAAGCTCGGCCCAGATGCCCTCACCGTCTTCTATGACGAGATCGACCTTGCCGCCGGCAAGCTCAGGATCAAGGTCGGTGGCGGTTCCGGCGGCCACAACGGCATCCGCTCGCTCGACCAGCATGTCGGCAATGCCTACCGCCGCGTGCGCATCGGCGTCGGCCATCCCGGCGTCAAGGAGATGGTGCAGGGCCATGTTCTGGGTGATTTCGCCAAGGCCGATCGCGAATGGCTGGATGTCCTGCTCGACGCGATCGCCGACGACGCCGCGTTGCTGGCCAAGGGCGACGACAATTCCTTCATGAACCGCGTTACGCTGGCGCTCCGCGACAAACTCGTGCCGACCGGCGACGACGATCGCCCGCCGCCCAAGGCGCCGAAGGCGCAAAGCCATGTCCGCCAGGCGCGCCCTCAGCAGGCGCCGGCCAAGCTGCCCGAAAGCGGCCCGATGGCCGCGATGCTGAAGAAGCTGTTCGGCAAAGACTGAAGCTGCGGCGTCATGCAGGCTGTCACGACGGGAAAGCTGAATTCGCTCAGGACTCCCTCTCTGGTGAACATGTCGTCTTGCCGCCGATGCATCACCACACCGTATTGACGAAGGCGTGGTCGGCTTCGCCCCTGGAGCCTTGCCGGCAACTCGCAAGGTGCGCTAGCAAATGCCGTGCAAGACCACAGGTGCTATCGACATGTCTGACGGTGTTTCGGATCTGGCTGTGCAAGCCAGGCGGCTTGGTCTGGCCGGCGACTTTGCCGCCGGCCATGCGCTGATCGACCAGGCTGAGCGGCTGGCCGGCGATGATCCGACAGCCCGCGCCCTATGCGCCATCGAGCGCGGCCGCCTCTACAATTCCGCCGGTGAACGCGAGAAGGCGCGGCCGCTGTTCGAGGAAGCCTGGCAATTGGCGCGGCAGGCCGGTGCCCATGCGCTCGCCGTGGATGCCGCGCACATGATGGCGATCGTCGGAACGCTTGGCGATGCGGTCCAATGGACCGAAGCCGCTCTCGCCTATATCGACGAGCATCCGCGGGCCGCGTTCTGGCGCGCGGCGCTGCTCAACAATCTCGGCTGGTCCTATTTCGGTTCGCAGATGCACTGGCAATCTTCGAGCAGGCGGTCGCACAGCGCCGCTCGGCTGGCCAGAAACGCGAGCTGCGTATCGCGCGCTACGCCGTGATCCGAACGTTGCGCGCACTGGATCGCCTGGAAGAAGCCCGGCGGCTTGCTGAGGAAACAGCTGACGCAGCGGCCACGGACGGCGAACAGGCGCCTTTCGTGCAAGAGGAACTCGCCGAATGCTGCGCCCGTCTCGGCGACATTGGTCGTGCCCGCGACAGCGCCCGGCAGGCGCTTGCGGTGCTGGAGCGCGATCCAGCCTTCGTCGACAGCCAACCGCATCGCCTGGCCAGATTGCTCGAGCTTGCGCGGTGATGCCACTATAACCACATCACCCGCGGCAGGGCGCCTGGCCGATCGGGGCTTGACGTTGATCGTCCCTTTCGCCCATAGCCCTCATCAAAATCGAATTCCCGATAGGACCGGACGAACATGGGTTTCAAATGTGGCATCGTTGGCTTGCCCAACGTCGGCAAGTCGACGCTGTTCAATGCGTTGAC
>JAEKLU010000122.1 GCA_019509685.1 Mesorhizobium sp.
GAGCGGTTTTCCGTCCGGAATTGCGGAAAAACAACATGTCGATGCCGTCAGATCGGATATCACCATTGTCCGGCGCGGTCTTGCCGTGGCCGGGCAGGAGGCCTTCCTGAACACCGGCATCGAACGCCTCGACACCGCTCTTGGCGGCGGCCTGCCCAAGGCGGCGCTCAGCGAGATCCACGGCCTGGAGACCCGCGATGCCGGAGCCGTCGCCGGATTCGCCTTGTCGCTCGCCAGCCTCATCCGCAAGGAAAAGCCGGGCCTGCCGCTGCTGTGGATCGGCACCGCCGAAATCTTCCACGAGGCTGGTTTTCCCTACGCCAGGGGGCTTCATGCCCTGTTCGGCATCGCGCCGGAGCAATTGCTGTTTTCCGAGGCGCCGAAACTGCTCGACGCGTTGTGGATCGCCGAGGAAGCCGCCCGCATGACGGCCTTCGCCGCCGTCATCCTCGAGATCCGCGGCAGCCCGCAGCGGCTTGACCTCACCGCCACGCGCCGCCTGCACGCTCGCGCCCAGAACGCCGGCCGTCCGGTGCTTCTGCTGCGCCAGGCCGGCGAGGCCGATCCCACCGCCGCCCCGGTGCGGCTCATCGTTTCGGCCGCACCGGCGGCAGAGCGCGAGACGGTCGCCGGACCGCTCGCCGGCTCGATCGGCCGCCCCGCCTTCACCGTCGCTATCGGCAAGAGCCGCACGGCCCTGCCTGGACAATTCACACTGGAGTGGAACCCCGATGAGCACGCTTTCACAGAAAGAAGCGCCGAAAAGGAACGCGCAGAGAATCCTGTCGCTGTGGTTTCCGCACCTGCCCGCGGAGCGGATCCTGCGCCAGCGTCTGGGTCGGTCCTGGCGTTCCCGGCCGTCGCATCATTTGCCACTGGTGATCAGCCATCGCGACAGCAACGCCCAGCGCATAGCAGCCCTCGACGAGCGGGCTGAGGCGCTCAAATTGAAGCGCGGCATGGGCATTGCCGATGCGCGCGCCATGCACGAGGGCCTGGCCGATTGGTGCGACCGCTACACGCCGCTGGTGGCGATCGACGGCGAGGACGGGCTGTTCCTCGACGTCACCGGCTGCACGCATCTGTTCGGTGGCGAGCGCGCCATGCAGCAGGAAATCCTGACCCGCTTCTTCCAGCAGGGTTTCGATGTCCGCGCCGGGCTCGCCTCGACCCCGGGTGCCGCCTGGGCGGCGGCACGCTTCTACGGCGACCGCATCGTAGCCGATGGCGAGGAAGAAGCGCTCCTGGCGCCGTTGCCTTTGTCGGCGCTGCGCATCGCGCCGCAAACCCGCGTCAGCCTCGAAAGCGTCGGACTGCGCACCGCCGGCGCGGTGATGGCGGCCCCGCGCGCGCCGCTTGCCCGCCGCTTCGGCGCCACTTTGCTTCTGCGCCTCGACCAGGCGCTCGGCCGGCTCGACGAGGCCGTGTCGCCGCGCCTGCCCGTCGCGCCGCTGTCGGTCGAGCGCCATCTTGCCGAACCGATCATGCTCACCGACGAGATCGAGCGCCTGGTGAGCCGGCTTGCCACTGCCCTGAAGAGCGACCTCGAACGGCGCGGCGAGGGCGCAAGGGTGCTTGCCCTGTTCCTCTTCCGCGTCGACGGCGCCGTCAGCCGCATCGCCGTCGGCACCTCGCGTCCGATGCGCGAGCCGCAGTTGATCAAAAGACTGTTCCACGAAAGGCTGGCGGCGCTGGAGCAGAGCATAGACGCCGGCTTCGGCTTCGACCTCGTGCGGCTTTCCGTGCTGTCGGTCGCCGCCTTCGACATGCTTCAGGGCGACCTTGCCGGCGAGGAAACCGACGATGACGCCGATATCGCGCTGTTCGCCGACCGAATCCGCGCCCGTCTTGGCGAGGCCGCCGTGCTGAAACCCATTGTCGTCGAGAGCCATCTGCCTGAGCGTGCCGTTACCACGGTGCCTTTCTCGGAAGCGCCGCAACGGCGCGCGCCGTTGCGACAATCCGACCGGGGAGCGCCACCAATGACCATCTATCCGCCGGAGCGGCCGGTGCGCCTGTTCCGCTCGCCCGAGCCGATCGAGGTGCCGGCAACCGAGATCCCCGAGGGACCACCGATGAATTTCCGCTGGCGGCGCGCGCTCTACCGCGTCGCCCGCGCCGAAGGCCCCGAACGCATCGCCGCCGAATGGTGGCGGCAGGCGCCTGGCGAGGAGGAAGCGCCGACCCGCGACTATTACCGTATCGAGGACAGCGACGGGCGTCGCTACTGGCTCTACCGCCAGGGCCTTTACGACGCCGCGCAAGCCGCGCCGCGCTGGTTCATGCATGGGGTGTTCGCATGAATGCGCTCACCGTCATCCCCTATGCCGAATTCGGCATCAGCTCGAATTTCTCCTTCCTGCGCGGCGCCTCGAAGCCGGAGGAACTGGTGGTGACGGCCAGGTTCCACGGCTTTTCCGCGATCGGGCTTGCCGACAGGAACACCGTTGCCGGCGTCGTGCGCGCCTGGCAGCAGGCCAAGGTCGAGAAGATGGCCTACCATCCCGGATGCCGCCTGGTGTTCGGCGACGGCACGCCGGATATCCTCGCCTATCCGCGCGACCGCCAGGGATGGGGGCATCTCTGCCGCATGCTGACCCAGGCCAATCTGCGCGACGAGACCGAGAAGGGCGCGACGCTGCTCAAGCTCGACGATCTCCTCGAATGGGGCGACCGGATGTCGCTGGCCATGTTGCCCAACCTGTCGACAGGCGCGGAGGATAGCTTGTCGCTCATTAGCCGGCTTAAGGATCGTTTTGGCGCTGCACTGCGGCTTGCTGTGGCGCCGGACTATGCCGGCAATGACCGCTTCCGCATCGAGCAGGCGGCGGCGATCGCCGACCTCCTTGACGTCCCGCTGATGGCGACCAACGACGTGCTCTATCACACCGCCGAGCGCCGGCCGCTGCAGGACGTGCTGACCGCGATCCGCCTCAACACGCCGGTTTCCGACGTCGGGCTGAAGCTGGCGGCCAATGCCGAGCGTCATTTGAAGCCGCCGCTGGAAATGGCCCGGCTTTTCCGCCGCCACCCCGAAGCGTTGGCCGAGACGCTGCGCTTTGCCGGGGAATTGACCTTCTCGCTCAGCGACCTCCAATACAATTATCCGGACGAGCCCACCGAATCCGGCCTCGGCCCGCAGGCCGAACTCGAACGCCTGGCGCTTGAGGGAGCGGCAAGGCGCTACCCCGGCGGTGTTCCCGACCATGTTACGCAGCGCATCGATGAGGAGCTCGCGCTGATCGAGCGCCTGAACTATGCGCGTTATTTCCTGACCGTCCACGACATCGTCAAATACGCCCGTAGCCAGGACATCCTCTGCCAGGGGCGCGGCTCGGCCGCCAATTCGGTCATCTGCTTCTGCATCGGCATCACCGAGGTCGGACCGGATCGGATCGATGCGCTGTTTGAACGTTTCATCTCCGAGGAGCGCAACGAACCGCCCGACATCGATGTCGACTTCGAGCATGAGAAGCGCGACATCGTCATCGCTTATATCTATGAGAAGTACAGCGCCAAGCGCACCGCTTTGGCCGCCGCCGTCATCAGTTATCGTGGCCGCTCGGCGCTGCGCGAGGTGGCCAAGGCCATGGGCCTGTCGGAAGATGTCCGCAGCGCGCTGTCGAGCACCATCTGGGGTTGGTCGACCTCCGAGCTCGGCGAAAAAGAGGCCAATGCCGGCGGCCTCGACCGCACCGATCCGCTGTCGCGCCAGGTGCTGGAGCGCGCCAACGAGATCATGGGTTTTCCCCGCCATCTCTCCCAGCATGTCGGCGGCTTCGTCATCACCCGCGACCGGCTCGACGAGGTCGTGCCCATCGTCAAGACGGCGATGGAGGAACGCAAGATGGTCGAGTGGGACAAGGACGATCTCGACGCGGTGAAGATCCTGAAGGTCGACGTGCTGGCGCTCGGCATGCTGACCTGCCTGAAGCGCGCCTTCAACCTGCTCACGCATCATTATCCGAAGGCGCGGGATCAGTTCGGCCGGCCCTACGTGCTCGCAACCCTCCCCGAAGAGGACGACGATGTTTACGCCATGATCCAGCGGGCCGATACGCTCGGCGTCTTCCAGATCGAATCGCGCGCGCAGATGTCGATGCTGCCGCGCCTCAAGCCGAAAGATTTCTATGACCTCGTCATCGAGGTTGCGATCGTGCGGCCCGGTCCGATCCAGGGCGACATGGTGCACCCCTATCTGCGCCGCCGGCAGGGTAAGGAGGACGTCAATTATCCCAGCAAGGATCTGGAAAAGATCCTTGGCAAGACGCTGGGCGTGCCGCTGTTCCAGGAACAGGCGATGAAGATCGCCATCGTCGCCGGCGGTTTCAGGCCAGGCGAGGCCGACGAGCTGCGCCGCGCCATGGCGACCTTCAAGCGCACCGGCACGATCGGCAACTACCGCCAGCGCATGATCGACGGCATGGTCAAAAATAACTACGACAAGGAATTCGCCGAGCGCTGCTTCAAGCAGATCGAAGGTTTTGGCGAATATGGCTTCCCCGAAAGCCACGCCGCGTCCTTCGCGCTGCTGGTCTACGCCTCCTGCTGGTTCAAGACCTTCTTCCCGGACGTCTTCTGCGCCGCGATCCTGAATGCCCAGCCGATGGGTTTTTACCAGCCGGCACAGCTTGTCCGCGATGCGCGCGACCATGGCGTCGAGGTGCGCGAGGTCGACATCAATCATTCCATCTGGGACTGCACGCTGGAGGAAACCGCCTTCGACCCGTTCCGCATCCTCGAACGCCATGCTTCGATGCGCGGCGTCATCGCGACGGCTCACGCCGTCCGTCTTGGCTTCCGCCAGATCAAGGGTCTGTCCGCGGAGCGCATGGAAGCCGTCGTCGCGCGACGCGGCGACGGCTATTGCTCGGTCCGGGATGTCTGGCTGCGTTCAGGTCTCGATGTCGGCGAGATCGAGAAGCTGGCGCAGGCCGACGCTTTCCGCTCGATCGGTCTCGACCGCCGCGCGGCACTGTGGGAAGTGCGCGCGCTGGATGGCAAAAGTGCCGCCGAAAAGCTGCCGCTGTTCGATCAGCCGACACTGCGCCTGCGCGAGCTGGAACCGGAAACCAAGCTGCCGAAAATGCCGCTCGGCGAACATGTCGTGCACGACTACCGCTCACTCGGCCTGTCGCTGAAGGAGCATCCCGTCGCTTTCCTGCGCGAGCGGCTCACCCGCGCCGGCATCACCCCCAATGCCCACCTGCCATCGGTGCGCGACGGCCGCCGGGTTTCGGTGGCAGGGCTGGTGCTGGTGCGCCAGCGCCCCGGCAAGGGCAACGCCATATTCGTCACGCTCGAGGATGAAAAGTCGATCGCCAATGTCATCATCTGGCCACGCGTCTTCGACCGCTTCCGTTCGGTGGTGATGGGCGCGCGCTTCATCCGGGTCACCGGCAAACTGCAGCATGAATCGGATGTCATTCACATCGTCGCCGACAGGATAGAGGATCTGACCTCTTGGCTGAGCGTGCTCCTTCATGAAGCCGCGCCCACCATCGAGCATCAGCGCGGCGAAACGCGGCCCGGCCGATCCGCCGACCCGGGCCGTGGCCTGCCCGTGCAGCAAGATGTTGCGGCGCTATCCAGCGAGGCGCGGCAGGTCATGCCCAAGGGGCGCAATTTCCAGTAAGCGGAGCTGATCACATTCATGTGATCGGCTTCATATTCGCATCGCCCCGCCTGTGCTGAGTTGCGTGCGTCAGTGGGTGGCCGCGCCTTGGCGAGGCCGAGCCTTTTCAGCTGACCGCATCTTACTTGCAACGAGGAGGAAGGTCATGACGTCAATTCTTCGACTGCTATCCTGCGCCGTTCTTCTTTCGGCGACCGCTGCTCAGCCCGTATTTGCGAGTACCGCGCCCGGCGGATGGTATCTAGGCAAATGGTCATGCCAGCTTGACGGCCGCCCGACGCGGATGGAGTGGCGGATCGTCACCGTCGATTACGGCAGCGACAATGGCGACGGAACCGCGACCAGCGCCGTCGGCGCGGAGCTGCGCGGCCGGCTTTGGGATCGCAACGGCCCATGGGCAACGCTCACGCGTCTTGGCTCCACCGGATCCACGCTCTCCTTCCGCCATGCCGACGGCAACCGCTGGTTCCTGCGCCTCAACGACGGCGACACAGCGAGCGGTTACTCGACCTGGCAGGGCAACCGTTATGCCTTCGACTGCCGGCGCCGGGCCTGACTTAGAGCGGTTCGGCGATTCGGTGAAACGCTGAACCGCTCTAGGGGCGCGGCGGCGCCAGCATATCCTCGGCCGGGATTGCGCGCGCCTCCGAGGGCAGCATGACCGGAATGCCGTCGCGCACCGGATAGGCGAGCTTCGCCACCCGCGAAATCAACTCGCCGCGCTCGGCGTCCCAGGTCAGCGGGCCCTTGGTCAGCGGGCAGGCAAGCAGTTCCAGAAGCTTCGGGTCGACCGTCGCCTTGCGCCCGTCACGTCCATCCGCCACCATTGGATTCCTCTTTCGCCCGTGGATAAGATGCGTCGAGATTCAGGTCAGGCCGAGTCGAAAATGGCGACTTTCGAGAACCGGAGCGGAGCGTACTGAAGTACGTGAGCACCGGAAGCGCAGAAAGCCGCCATTTGCAGGCCGGCCTCACCTGAATATCGATGCATCTTACTGCAGCGACGGACCAAAATCCTCGCTCTCTCGCGCCAGCGTCATTTCCGTGATCGCAATCAGCGTCTCGGCCCGCGTCTTGAGATCCGGCGCTTCCAGCAGCGCCTGTTTTTCAGCGGGTCCGTAGGGCGCCATCATCGACAGCGCATTGACCAGCATGCCGTTTTCGGCGCGGCTGACGCTCTCCCAGTCAGCCTCGAGCTCATTGGCCTGCAGATAGGCGCGAAACGCCTTCAGGAGCGCCGGACGGTCGACATCAGCGCCGGCCTGCTCCTCTTCGAGATCGGTGAGGAAGGGCGCCATCCGGCATTGCCGGAACGGCGTCTTGACCGTCAGCTCCTTACCGATGCGGAACCGGCATACGCCCTGCAGCGAGATCAGGTAGCGGCCGTCGCCGGTCTCGGCCAGCGAAATGATGCGGCCGGCGCAGCCGACGCTGCAAAGCTCGGGTTCGCCATCTGCGCGCAACGCGCCGTCGAGGCTGGGCTGGATCATGCCGATCAGCCGCGAGCCGGCCATCACCTCGTCGATCATCTGCAGATAGCGCGGCTCGAAGACGTTGAGCGGCATGCGCCCGCCGGGCAAAAGCAGCGCGCCGGCAAGCGGGAACACAGGGATCGCCGAAGGCAGATCCTTGGCAAGCCGGTAGCGCGCGTTTCCTACCCGCACCTGGACCTCCGAAAACGCCGCCGGCTCTGCATCAAGCTGCGATCTCCTCCCGAACGTGTCATCGGGCACGCTCGCTCTATCTGGCGCTGGCGCCGCGCTGCGCAAGCCTGCCGGCCATGACAGCCGGCAAAAATCAAGCGAACAGCAGCGACGAGAGCTTGCGCCGTGCCGCAAGCGTTGCCTCGTCGGTCATTCCCCAGGCCTCGAAGAATTTCAAAAGCTGCGCCCGGGCGCCGTCTTCATTCCAGGCCCGGTCGGCTTTGATGATCGCCAGCAAATTGTCGGCGGCCTCGTGCCGCTCGCCGCGCCCATTCTGGATCATCGCCAGATCGAAGCGCGCCTGGTGGTCGGCTGGGTTGGCGGCGAGCCGGCGCTCGAACTCGGCCGGGTTGCCGAGCGCGGCCGCTTCCGCCGCAAGCGTCATCTTGGTGCGCAGCGCGGCAAGCGCCGGGGCATCCTTCTTGTCGTCCGGCGCGCGCGCCAGCATCGTCTCGGCGCCTTCCGCGTCGCCGGCCTCGAACAGGATCTCACCCAGGCCGGCGATCGCCTCGATCGTCTCCGGCGCCTGTTCCAGCACCGCGTCGTAAATGTCGGCGGCTGTCTGGATGTCGCCGGCCGTCCGCGCTTCGGCGGCAGCGGCGAGCGCGTCCGCGATCTGCGGCGCGCCATTGCCCTTGCCGCCGACCTTGTCGAGGAACTGGGCGATCTGGCTTTCGGGGATAGCACCCATGAAGCCGTCGACCGGCTGGCCATCCTTGAAGGCGATGACCGCGGGAATGGACTGGATGCCAAGCTGGCCGGCGATCGAGGGATGGTCGTCGATGTTCATCTTGACCAGCTTGACCTTGCCGCCGGCGGCCTTGACCGCCTTTTCCAACTGCGGCGTCAGCTGCTTGCACGGGCCGCACCAGGGCGCCCAGAAGTCGACCAGGACCGGCTGGCGGCGCGATTCCTGGATGACGTCGGCGGCAAAGGCGGCGGTCGTCGTATCCTTGATCAGGTCGGCCGCCGCCGGCGCCTCGGCAAGTGCTGCCTTGGCGCGATCGCCGCCGCCATACTGGACGGATTGGGTGTACTGGCCCGAAGCATTGCCAAAAGAGCTGCTGAACGGATTGTTGTCACTCATGGTGTCGCCCTTGTCGGTCGCGTCGCCGGATGCAGAGCGCGACTCGGTCATTGTCTGATTTCGGTTTCGCCATCCATGTGGCGATCAAGCCAAGACTTTCAAGATAACGAGACTTTCAAGATAACAGGATCGTGGCCGGTTGCCTCGACGAATTTGATGAGATCGGCCGCCGCGATCGAGGTCGTCGCCTCGTTGGTGAGCGGATGGCCGTTGATGACGGCGTGATCCATCAACTCCTGGTCGAGCACCACTTTGACCTTCGCGCCGTCGTCGTTGATCAGGCCGAAAACGGTGACCGCGCCGGGAATGACGCCGAGCAGCTCCATCAGCATTTCCGGCCTGCCGAAGGAGACCCGGCCTGACGCGCCGATCAGATGGTGGATTTGCTTGAGGTCGACCACGGCTTCCTCGCCGACGGTGACGAGGAAATAACTGTCCTTCTTGTCCTTGAGGAACAGGTTCTTGGTGTGGCCGCCCGGAATCTCGCCGCGCAGCGCCTGCGAATCGGCGACCGTGTAGAGCGGCGGGTGCCTGACCGTCGAGACGGATATGCCGAGGTCGGCAAGGAAGGCATTGAGCTCGGCTTCGGTCTTCGGCATCGGTCCCTCAAATCATCCGACAAGTGTCATGCCGTTTACGGCCAAGGGTGCTGTTCCGGCAAGGGCGCAAGCAATGGACCAGCGATCCGGCGGCTTCATGCCGCTCGCCAGGCATGCGCCGGCTGCGGCCAAAAAAGACCGTCATTTCCCTGTTGCAATCGCCGCGCTCTTCGGCCATATAGGCCCGGCTTGCGGCCAAGGCCGCGCGAGCGGGTGTAGCTCAGGGGTAGAGCACAACCTTGCCAAGGTTGGGGTCGAGCGTTCGAATCGCTTCACCCGCTCCAATTTCCCTCAAGGAAGTTAAGCACTGCGAAAAAGGGCCGGATCGATCCGGCCTTTTTCATTTCTGTCGGCCAGCACGGCATTCACGATGCTTTGACGCCCGATCACATCGGATAACGTTTGCGTTCCACCCCCCGGTCTAACGCCGGAGCGGTCTCTATATGTCTTTTTCAGGGCCGAGAACCGCCGGCGATGATGGCCACACCGCGACACGACGCGACCAGACGGCCCCTTCCGGAGATGCGATCTTACCGCTTCTCCATCGCAAGGAGAGTCAT
This sequence comes from Mesorhizobium sp., assembly GCA_019509685.1. Next base: position 9,585 of record JAEKLU010000122.1, read on the forward strand.
CATGCGTTCCTTCACTCCAAGGATCGTCGTTGCGGCCGCGGTCTTTGCCGCCATCCCGCTTTCAAGCGCCTATGCGGTGCACCGTCACCACAAGGTGCAAGTCGACACCATGAGCACGGCATCGGTGCCGGCGGATCCGGAAGCGCGCGCGGCGACGGAGCAGTTGCTGGGCGTAAAACAGGGTATCCGCGTGGCAAGGGAGGTCGGCAAGATCACGTCGGACCAGGCCCGCGACCTGAAGCGGCAGGCGGATAGCATCCGGCCTTCCGGTTCGGCGCTCGGCCAAATCAATGCGCTGGATCAGCGGCTTCAGGATGCCACTGGACAGGGAACCTATATCGGCAGCGGCGGCGATGGCGGCTACTACCCGAACGGCTGACGGACATACGCTCTTCATGAAGCGGCCGCCGGTGTGACCAGGCCTGCCTGAGCTTACACCGGCGACTCAGGCCGCGCTTCACGTTGAGGCGGCAGCCGACATATGGCTGAATGCGGCCAGCGAGGCCTGCCTCAAGGTCGTCACAACATCGGGAATGGCGATCTTGCTCGACATCGCTCGCGATCGAAGCAAAGCTCACCCCATGGTGCAACTCTTCCGGCTTCCGGGCGCCGCAAGAACGGATCCTCGCGTCGATGCCTGGTTCGCGGCGGGCAGGGACGAACTGCGACACATGGCCAAGCCCTGGTTCGAACGCATGCGGGGGTGCGGAACCGATGTTTGCGAGCTGCTCCATGACGGGCATCCCACTGCGTGTGTGGGGGACGCCGCCTTCGGCTACGTCAACGCCTTCACCGTTCACGTGAACGTCGGCTTCTTCCATGGTGTGGCGCTGGACGATCCAGCCGGCCTTCTGGAGGGCTCGGGCAAGCGTATGCGGCACGTGAAGTTGCGCTACGGCGGGCGTAGCTTCCGGTTTCCAAAAAGACCCTTACCCCAACCTTGCCCGCGTCGTCCTCGGCGTCGCCAGCAGCAAGCTTGTCTCGCTGCCCGTGATCCACGGGATCAGCCTTATCCTTCGCAGCACCGCGTCGAAATCGGTCAGCGACGCGGTGCCGAGCTCGACCACCAGGTCCCAGCGGCCGTTGGTGGTGTGGATGGTGGATACCTCGGCCAGGCCACCCAGCGCGCGCACCACGCGGTCGGCGGCATGGCCTTCGATTTCGATCATCATCATGCCGCGGATGCGTTGATCGACCGCGTCGGCGCGCAGCACCACCGTATAGCCGATGATCTCGCCGGATTTCTGCAGCCGCTCCATGCGCGCCCGGACCGTGGCGCGCGAGACGCCGAGATCGACAGCGAGATCGGAGACGCTGCGGCGCGCATCGTGCCGCAGAAGGGTCACCAGTCTTTCGTCGAGTGCGTCCATGACTGTCCATTTCGATCAAGATCGATGTCCGAAATGATAAATCAATCTTCTCGAAATGCCAATTTCGCCTGTTCAAACCGCCGGGGCATGATGGTTCACTGCGGCCATCAATTTCAAAGGGCGAAAAGAATCATGCGCTGCAGGATCGTTGGCGCGCCGGTGCAGGACGGCGCGGGCAGGATGGGATGCGAGATGGGGCCGAGCGCGTTGCGCACGGCCGGACTGATCTCCGTGCTTTCGGAACTCGGCCACGAGGTCGAGGACTGGGGCACGGTCGAGAAGGCGGCGACGCGCACCGTCGTCCATGGCAATCTGGCGCTGAAGGCGCTGCCCGAGATTTCGGCCTGGACGGCGGCGATCGCCGAAACCGCCTATGCCGCCGCCGGCGACGCCATGCCGATCTTTCTTGGCGGCGACCACTCGATCTCCGCCGGCACGGTATCGGGCGTGGCGCAGCGCGCCGCCGAACGCGGCCGGCCGCTCTTCGTGCTGTGGCTCGACGCGCATCCGGATTTCCACACGCTCGACACCACCGCCAGCGGCAATCTGCATGGCGTGCCGCTCGCCTATGCCAGCGGCCGTCCCGGCTTCAAGGGCTATTTCCCGGATCTGGCCGTTCCTGTCGATCCGGCCCGCATCTGCACCATTGGCCTGCGCAGCGTCGACCCGGCCGAGCGCCGGGCGTTGAGCGAAGCAGGCGTGACAGTGCATGACATGCGCGCCGTCGACGAGCACGGCATTGCGCCGCTGCTGCGCGCTTTCCTCGCCCGCGTCGAGAAGGAAAACGGCCTCCTGCATGTCAGCCTCGATGTCGATTTCCTCGATCCCTCGATCGCGCCCGCCGTCGGCACCACCGTGCCCGGCGGCGCCACCTTCCGCGAGGCGCATCTGGTGATGGAGATGCTGTCCGACTCAGGCCTGGTCTCCAGCCTCGACCTCGTCGAGCTGAACCCGTTCCTCGACGAGCGCGGCCGCACCGCGACGTTGATGGTCGACCTTACCGCCAGCCTGATGGGCCGCCGCATCATGGATCGCCCGACCCGCAGCCATTCCGGAACCATCTGATCATGACCCAACCGTCCCGCCTTGCCATCGTCCCTTTCGTCAGCGTCGACCATATGATGAAGCTGGTGCTGACGATCGGCGTCGAGCGCTTCCTCACCGAGCTCGCCGGCTACATCGAGGAGGACTTCCGCCGCTGGGAGCTGTTCGACAAGACGCCGCGCATCGCCTCGCACAGCCATGACGGCGTCATCGAGCTGATGCCGACCAGCGACGGCAAGATGTACGGCTTCAAATATGTCAACGGCCA
>JAEKLU010000022.1 GCA_019509685.1 Mesorhizobium sp.
GCGGGATCGGTCTCGCGCTCCGCCTGCTCGAAGGCCAGCAGGATGCGGCGGCGGATCGTCGTGGCATCCTCGAGCGTCTTCAGCCCCGGCGCGAACGGTTCCCATTCGTCATGGCCGAAATAGGCGTGGCGGGCGCCGGTGGCGAGCACCAGTGTGTCATAGCCTATCGAACTGCCGTCCTCGAGCAGGACGTGTTTGCCGGCGCGGTCGACGCCGGTGACGTTGCCGAGCAGCGTGGTCACGTCCTTGCGCTTGCGCAGCAGGTGACGGATCGGCCAGGCGACCTCGGAGGTAGCCAGCGACGTGGTCGCCACCTGATAGAGCAGCGGCTGGAACAAATGGTGGTTGCGCTTGTCGATCATGGTGATGCGCACCGGCGCACCGTCCAGTGCGCGGGTCAGTTCGAGGCCGCCGAACCCCGCGCCGACAACGACGATATGATGGCTGGTTTCGCTCATTTCATCCCACCTCGCGACGTAAAAACTACCTCAGTCATGTAGGTATTTTTGTGCGCTGCAACAACGTCGAGCGGGACCGATGCCCCGGAGTCGTCGCGCGGCGTCGTGAATGCACATGTCGCCAGCAAGGAGCAGGTATAGCCTGAAATGAAATCATGGGAGCCAGGTATGGCTGACAATCGCGACGACGACCCGGCCCAATACGCCTCGCCACCCTGTTTCATGCATGAACTCGATCCGGAATACCGGGCGCCACTCACCGACTGGGCCGATGTCCGGCGCTGGCGCAAGGCTGAGCGCGAGAGGTTGATCTCGGCCCGCCTTGCCGTTTCCGCCGACGCTCGCGCCACCATGTCGACACGCATCGCCGAAGGGCTCGACGCACTGATCGGCGATATCGCCGGCCGCATGGTCAGCCTCTACTGGCCGTTTCGCGGCGAGCCGGATTTGCGCGGCTGGATGGCGGCAATCAACGATCGCGGCGGTCGCACCGCCCTGCCCGTGGTGATCGAGAAAGGCCAGCCTTTGGTGTTCCGGGCCTACAAGCCAGGCGACCGTTTGGAAAAAGGCGTGTGGAACATTCCGATCCCCGCCGAGGGTGAACCGGTGCTGCCGGACGTCGTCATTTCACCGATCGTCGGCATCGATCCCGGCAAATACCGGCTGGGCTATGGCGGCGGTTTTTTCGACCGTACACTGGCGGCCATGCCATTCAAGCCACTGGTCATAGGCGTTGGTTACGAATTGCAGCGCATCGCGACCATCTATCCGCAGCCGCACGACATTCCGCTGAGTGAGGTGGTGACGGAGACTAGGGCTGCGTAGCACCCTTCTGGTACAGCCGATTCTAGGCCAGATGGTCCAGGTCCAGCCGATCGGGGGCATAAAAGTGAAGCAGCCCCGGCAGTCGCCTGAGGGCCGGGATTATGTACCGCGAGGTCTTCTTGCTGGCGGCGTCGACCTCGGAGAACCGGCTCGGGTCGTAGCTGGCGCGTGAGACGCGGACGACGGCAGTTGCCGGCAATGACTCGGCCATGGTCGTTCTTTCCGTCATGGGGATACGATCTCCTGCCAATTGCAGACTGGCTATAGTCCGGGCCCCTAGGCCATCTCCGGCCGCAAGCCGACGGCCGTGCGATCGACGATCTCGCGCAGGGCGAAGGATGAATTGATCTTCGTCACATGCGGCATCGCCGACAGCCATTCCTTGTGGATGCGCTCATAATCGACGAGATCCTTGGCCGCGATGCGCAAAATGTAGTCGTATTCGCCCGACATCAGGTGGCAGGATAGCACATTCGGACAGCGCTTGATCGCCGCCTCGAAGTCCGACAGCGTCTTCTCGAACTGGCCCGACAGCGATATATGCACGATCGCCGTCATCTGATGGCCGAGCGCGGCGTTGGAAAGCCTGGCGTGATAGCCGCGGATGGTGCCGGCTTTCTCCAGATTGTCGAGCCTGCGCGAGCAAGCCGATTGCGAGAGCCCGACTTTCTCGGCGAGCGCCGCATTGGGTATCCGGCCATCCTTCTGCAGAGTCTCCAGAATGGCGATATCAATCCTGTCGAGCGGCATTCTTCGTGATTCCTGCGAATATAGCGACGATTTGCGCAACGATTAACGAAGATCTGGCCTTGCCGCAAGTGCATTCGCAAACACATACGCAACGATTCATGGTTGACTGGCCTTGCTGCACGTCGCCCGAAATCGCATGGCGGTTTCGACGCCGATGGCATGTCGAATGACAGGGAGAGTGCCCTTTAAAGGGCCGTATAGGAGAACAAAATGCGCGTCGGCTGCCCCAAGGAAATCAAGAACCACGAATACCGCGTCGGCCTGACGCCTGGCTCGGTCCGCGAATATGTCGCGCATGGCCATGAAGTGCTGGTCGAGACCGGCGCTGGCGCCGGCATCGGCGCTGACGACAACGCCTATCGCGCCGCCGGCGCCACCATCGCCAAGAGCGCGGCCGATGTGTTCGCCAAGTCGGACATGATCGTCAAGGTCAAGGAGCCGCAGCCCAATGAATGGGTGCAGCTGCGCGACGGCCAGATCCTCTACACCTATCTGCACCTGGCTCCGGATCCGGAGCAGACCAAGGGCTTGCTTGCTTCGGGCGTCACAGCCATCGCTTACGAGACCGTGACCGACGATCGCGGCGGCCTGCCGCTGCTGGCGCCGATGTCGGAAGTCGCCGGTCGCCTGTCGATCCAGGCCGGCGCTACCGCGCTGCAGAAGGCCCATGGCGGCCGCGGCGTGCTGCTCGGCGGCGTGCCAGGCGTGCTGCCCGGCAAGGTCACCGTGCTCGGCGGCGGCGTCGTCGGCCTGCATGCGGCCAAGATGGCGGCAGGCCTCGGCGCCGACGTCACCATCATCGACCGTTCGATCCCGCGCCTGCGCCAGCTCGACGACATCTTTGGCGGCCGCGTCCACACCCGCTACTCGACCGTCGAGGCGCTGGAAGAGGAATGCTTCTCGGCCGACGTCGTCATTGGCGCCGTGCTGATCCCAGGTGCGGCAGCGCCCAAACTCGTCACCCGCGAAATGCTGTCGGGCATGAAGAAGGGCTCGGTGCTGGTCGACGTCGCCATCGACCAGGGCGGCTGCTTCGAAACCTCGCATGCCACGACCCATGCCGACCCGACCTATGAGGTCGACGGCGTCATCCACTATTGCGTCGCCAACATGCCGGGCGCCGTGCCGGTCACCTCGGCGCATGCGCTCAACAATGCGACGCTGCATTACGGCCTGCAGCTTGCCGACAAGGGGCTGAAGGCGCTGGTCGACGACCACCATTTGCGCAACGGGCTCAATGTCCACAAGGGCAAGATCACCAACCGTGCCGTCGCCGAGGCGCTCGGCTACGAAATGGTCGAGCCGAAGGCAGTCCTCGTCGCCGCCTGACAGTCGACCAAGACTTTTCCTCCTGTCGCGCCCGCCGGTTCGTTCCGGCGGGCTTTTTCTTGCGCCGGAGAACTAAAAACAAAAAAGCGGAGCAAAAGCCCCGCTTCCTCGATGTTGCGACCTGCCGCCGGTTCATCCGCGGTCGACTGATCATCAACGATTACTGTCTAGCGCGGTAGTACGACGAGAATACGACAGTCATGACGAAATGCCCGATCCCGCCCGGCATTATCTGCCTTATGTGAAATGCTTCACATTCGGCCGGTCGGGAAGACGCATAGACATTCATTGTTACCTGGCGGCCTGAGCTGCTTGCCGGCGCCGGCTCAGCCGGCCCGGACAGCGCTCGCCGACAGCTTCTGTCGCAGACTCCCAACGGCCCGCCCGACCATCGGCGGGCTTTTTTTTGGGGAGATCAGGCCCGGTCGATACGGCACTGGTAGCAGTTGTTC
>JAEKLU010000123.1 GCA_019509685.1 Mesorhizobium sp.
CATGGCGAAACTCCTTTCTCGAGGCACAACTCCACCGGATGAGGCCGGTTCCAGCTTCTGGAGTCACGGATTTGGCGGCCGTGGCGCTGCTCGGTGCTGCAAATGAGCCGATAGTGGGACGAGAACCCGCCAAGCTTCGAGAACAGCGGGACGGGAAACGCCTTTGACGACGGTACCTGCAAATACGGCAAACAGCCCTGGCATCGACAGCGGCTATGCCTGGATGCGGCTCGCCATTTCGGTGCTGCTCGCCACCATCGGCTGTGTCGGAAGTTGGGCGGTGGTCGTGGTGCTGCCCGCCGTCCAGGCCGAATTCGGCGTCGATCGCGCTGCCGCCTCGATGCCATTTACGGCCACCATGGTGGGCTTCGCCGCCGGCAATGTCCTGATCGGCCGCTTCGTCGACCGTCTTGGCTACTGGATCCCGGCGCTGGTTTCTTCCGCGCTGCTCGCCGCCGGCTTTCTGCTCGCGGCGCTGTCGCATTCGATCCTGCAGTTCACCCTTATCCAAGGCGTTCTGATCGGTGTCGGCACGGCTGCGATCTTCGGACCGCTGATTGCCGATATCTCCCACTGGTTCAACCGGCGGCGCGGTGTCGCCATGACGGCCGCTGCGTCCGGCAATTATCTGGCCGGCGCGGCCTGGCCGACGGTCATGCCTTATCTGATCCAGGGTCATGGCTGGCGTTTCACCTATGCGGCAATCGGCATCTTCTGCCTGGTGACCATGGTTCCGCTGGTGCTGATGCTGCGGCGCGGGGCGCCAAGGCAGATGGCCCCCGGCTCGTCCGGCAGCCGGGCGGTTCAACCGATCTCGCTGTCACCGCGGGCGTTGCAGGTGCTGCTGATCATTGCCGGCCTTGGCTGCTGTGTGGCGATGTCGATGCCGCAGGTCCATATCGTCGCTTATTGCATGGACCTTGGTTACGGCGTGGCGCATGGCGCCGACATGCTGTCGATCATGATGGCGGCTGGTGTGGTCAGCCGGCTTGGCTCAGGTTTCATCGCCGACCGTATCGGCGGCGTGAAGACGCTGCTGATCGGCTCGGCACTGCAATGCCTGTCGTTGTTTTTCTACATTCCCTTCAACGGGCTCGCCTCGCTCTATGTCGTGTCGCTGGTGTTCGGGCTGTCACAGGGCGGCATCGTGCCTTGCTATGCGATCATCATCCGTGAATACATGCCCGCCAAGGAAGCCGGACAGCGAATCGGCACCGTCTTGATGGCAACGATCTTCGGCATGGCCATCGGCGGCTGGATGTCGGGCTGGATCTACGACCTTACCGGTTCCTATGCCGCCGCGTTCCTCAACGGCATTGCCTGGAACCTGGTCAATGTGGTGGCCATCGGGCTGTTGCTGTGGAAAGCTAACCGAAGCGCCGCCGCGTTTGCCTGACACGCTTTGCGGGCACCGGCGGTCTTGACAATAGCGGGTGCATGCCCGACCCCAGGCGGGCAGAGCTTGGGTTGCGCGATGACACAGACGACGATCTTCATTCCGCCGCCATCTATTCGAGCCTTGGCGGCACGTCGGTGACCAGGCCGCGCTCCCGGCGTGGCGGCGGCCGCCCGACCATTGCCGACGTGGCGCGCAAGGCAGGTGTCGGCGCGATTACCGTGTCGCGCGCGCTGCGCGAGCCCGGCCGGGTGTCGGAAGATTTGCGGCGGCAGATACAGGCCGCGGTCGATGAGCTGGGCTATGTGCCCGACCCCAATGCGCGTGCGCTGGCCTCGGCGCGCGCCGAAGTCTTCGGCGTGCTGGTGCCGTCGCTCACCAACAATGTCTTCGCCGAAGTGGTGCGCGGCATCTATGACAGCCTGTCCGACAGCCCGTTTCGCATCCAGCTCGGCAACACGCATTACTCCGGCCTCGAGGAAGAGCGGCTGCTTCAGGTCTTCGGATCGCAGCGGCCGGCAGCGCTGATCGTGGCCGGCATCGACCAGACGCCAACCTCGCGAAGATTGCTGGAAAACGCCGGCTGCCCGGTGGTGCAGGTCATGGAGACCGGGCCCGATCCCATCGATATGATGGTCGGCTTCTCGCATCTCGACGGCGGCAGGACAGCGACCGAGCATCTGATCGAAGCCGGATATCGTCGCATCGGCTTCATCGGCGCACGCATGGATCCCCGCTCGCAACGGCGTCTGGCCGGTTACCGCGCGGCGATGGAGAAGGCCGGCCTGTTCGACCCGCGGCTCATCACCACCACGCCGGTGCCGTCCAGTGTGTCGCTTGGCCGCGAACTGTTTCGCGATGCTCTGGCCAAGGTGCCGACGCTCGACGGCGTTTTCTGCAACAACGACGATATCGCGATCGGCGTGCTGTTCGAATGCCATCGCGCCGCAATCGATGTGCCGAAGACCATCGGCATCGTCGGCTTCAACGATCTCGACATGATGCAGGTGGCGTTCCCCTCGATCACCAGCATCCGCACCTACCGCTATGAGATCGGCCGGCGCGCTGTCGCCATGGCGCTGGCGGCGATCGCCGGCGACAGGCCGGAACAGCGAATCGTCGATCTCGGCTTCGAGCTCAAGCGCCGCGAGAGCACGGCGCGCTGAGTACCTTAGAGTTCGCTTAAATGAGGCTTTACAGGCTTCCTTGGTAGCGCTACCATCCGCCATTCGCGGAAACTCACAATAAGACCAGTTCTGTTTATTATACATAAGCGACAGGATTCTCCTTGTTTATTATGGATAATATGATAGCTTTTTTAGTCACTTGAGGGAGCGACAGGGAGAGGATCAGGTCGGCGTTGACCGCCTGGAAACCGCAGTGGGCCAAGGCAGGAGGTGCTTGGGCAAACGCGTCGATTGTGCAGCCAACAACAAATCAGAACTGCAAATGGGAGGAATATCGATGATCAAGTCACTCGCTGGTGGCATCGTTGCCGCCACTGCATTCGTTATGCTGAGCTCGTCGGCGATTGCCGCAGGCCCTGAAATCGTGAAAGGCCCGGCTGCCGAGCCTGATTGCTTCGCACCGTGGGCCGCGGACACGCAGTTCTTCAAGTTCCCCAAAAAGGCCGGTCCATACCGCATCGCGCTCGCCAACGGGTATATCGCCAACACTTGGCGCATCCAGATGGTGCAGACCGCGAAGGCCTACGCGGCGCAGAAGGACGTCGCCGCCAAGCTGAAGGAATTCAAGGTGGTCTCGACCGGCGAAGACGTGCCGGCGCAGATTTCGGCGATCAACAACTTCATTGATTCCGGCTATGACGCAATCGTCGTCAACGCACAGAACCCGACCGCCTTTGGGCCGGTCATCAAGCGCGCCAAGGAAGCCGGCGTCGTGCTGGTTGCCTTCGACAACATTCTCGACACCAAGGATGCCATCAACGTCAATGTCGACCAGAAAGGCCTTGGCGAGCTGTGGGGCAAATGGCTGGTCTCGCATGTGCCGAACGGCGGCAAGGTGCTCGAGGTGCGCGGCGTTGCCGGCACCTCCGTCGATACGGACCGTCATGCCGGCATCCACGAGGTGCTCGATGGTTCCGGCAAGAAGTGGGCTGTCACCGAGGTGGTCGGCAAATGGGACGACGGCGTAGCCCAGAAAGCGACGGCCGACGCGATTGCCACCAATGGACCCTTCGACGGCATTACCGGGCAGGGCGGCGACACCGGCATCGTGCAGGCGATGATGGATGCCAAGCATCCTTTCGTACCGTTCGGCGGCGAGACCGAGAACGGCTTCCGCAAATTCTGCGCGGCCCATGCAGGCGACGGGTTGAAATGCTCGTCGGCCGGCACGGGCCCAGCGCAGGTGGCGGTTGCCATCAAGACGGCGATCGCCGCACTTGAAGGCAACGTCGTCCCGCAGTCGGTCAAGCTGCCGCTGGCGATCGTCGAGGATCCGAACTTCAAGGCCGGTCAGGATTTCTTCCCCGACCAGTCCGACAATTTCTTCGTCGGCAATTCCTTCCCGACCTGCGGCATCAATTTCACCGCCCAGGAAATCATGGGTCAGACCAAGGCTGACCAGTAGGTCGAGCATCCGGTGCCGTGGGATCTCCACGGCACCGATCACCTGATATTCTGCCATCAAGGTGCCTCGGGAGGGCCGATGGACGGTGCGGTTCCGCTCTTCCGGATGGAAGGCATATCCAAGCGCTACGGTGGCGTGCGAGCGCTGGAAAAGGCTGAGCTTTCGGTCACATCCGGCAGCATCCACGCCATCCTTGGCGAAAATGGCGCCGGCAAGTCGACGTTGATCAAGGTGATGGCGGGCGTCGTTGCGGCCGACGAAGGCCGCATGATACTGGACGGGCGGGAGGTGACTTTCGCTTCGCCCGGTGCGGCCAACAAGGCCGGCATCGTCTGCATCTTCCAAGAACTGTCGCTGGTTCCCGAACTCAGCGTCGCCGACAATATCGTCATTTCCGATCCGCCCAAACGCTTCGGCATGATCGACCGCAAGGCGCAGCGCCGTATCGCCGAGGAGGCGCTGGCGCGCGCGGGAGCTGCCGATATCCACCCGCTGGCATTGGTCAAGGACTTGCCCTTGTCGCGCCGGCAGATGGTCGAGATCGCCAAGGCGCTCGCCAGAAAGCCGCGCATCCTCATTCTCGACGAGGCGACGTCCGCGCTCACCGCGGCGGATGTCTCGAACATTTTTGGTGTGCTGAAGCGGCTGCGCTCGGAAGGGCTGGCGCTGCTCTACATCTCACACCGCATGAACGAGATCGCGGAACTCGCCGATCAGTGCACGGTGTTCCGCAATGGCCGCAACGTCGCCAGCTACAAGGCCGGCTCGAAGAGCGACAATGAAGTGGTCGAGCTGATGATCGGCCGCGAATACAGTCACATCTTCCCGCCCAAGCCGGCGGCCGTGCCAGCTACAGCCTCACCGAGGCTCGAAGCCCGCAAGCTCTCCTGGACCGACCGGCTGGACAACATCTCGCTGACCGTCAGGGCAGGCGAGGTGGTTGGCCTCGGCGGACTCGACGGCCAGGGCCAGCGCGAATTGCTGCTCGCCTTCTTCGGCGTGCTGCGCGGCCTGTCTGGTCAGATCCTGATCGATGGCAGGCCGGTTGCCATTGCCAGTCCCGCTGCTGCGCGGCAAGACGGCATCGGCATGGCGCTGATCCCGGAAGACCGCAAGACCGAAGGGCTGATGCTGCCGATGACGGTGCGCGAAAACCTGTCTTTCGCCGCTCTCGACCGGCTGTCCAGGGGCGGCATCATTGACCGGGCCGCCGAGCAGCGACTGATCGACGACATGGTCGGCCTTTTGGCGATCAAGACCGCCGGGCTCGACATCCCGGTCGGGGCGCTGTCGGGCGGCAACCAGCAGAAGGTGGTGATCGCCAAATGGTTGATGCGCCAGCCGCGCATCATCCTCCTCAACGATCCGACGCGCGGCATCGATGTCGGCACCAAGCAGGAACTCTACCAGCTGATGCGCAAGCTGGCGGATGCCGGAGCGGCAATCCTGTTCTACTCGACCGATTATGACGAGCTGATCGGCTGCTGCGACCGGGTGCTTGTGCTCTATGACGGGGCGGTCAAGCGCGAACTGGTCGGCGCCGAGATCACCGAGCGGGCGCTGATCGCCAGCGCGCTCAACATTGATGGCAAGGAGAGCCCGGTGGGCCTGGGAGCAAGTGCGTGAAGGATTGGCGCTACTGGCTTGCCGAACAGCGCGGAACGCTGCTCGCGCTCGGCATCTTCATCGTCATGTTCGTCATCTACACATCGAACCATCCGGCCGGCTTCACCGCCAATGTCGTGCAGACGGCGGCGAACAAGGGTGTGCTGCTCGCCTTCGTCGCCATGGCGCAAACGCTGGTGGTGATCACCGCCGGCATCGATCTGTCGGTCGGCATGATTTTTCTCCTCACCAACTGCCTGGCCTCCTGGCTGGTGGTGGGCACGCCGATGCAGACGACGCTCGGTGTCATCGCCGTGCTGGCAGTCGGTCTTCTCTGCGGCGCCATCAACGGCGCCATCGTCATCTATGGAAGGCTGCAGCCGATCGTCGCCACCATCGCCACCGGAGCCGTCTATTACGGCATCGGTCTTTTGCTGCGGCCGTTCCCGGGCGGTTCGGTCAATGAGGACCTGGCCGATGCGCTCACCGGCCGCGTCTTCGATGTGGTGCCGGCGAGCCTCGTCGTGCTGCTCGCCATCGTGCTGGTGATCTGGGTGCCGTTCAGTCGCTCGGTGCTTGGCCGGGCTGCCTACGCGGCGGGGTCGTCGGAGACGGCGGCCTATATGTCCGGCGTGCCGATAAGGCGCGGCAAGTTCGCCGCCTACACGCTGGCCGGGCTGCTGGCCGCGATCGGCGGGCTGTTCTTGACCTTCTTCACCTATACGGGCGACGCGGCCTATGCCAGTGGCAACGCCTACACGCTGTTCTCGATCGCTGCCGTGGTGCTGGGCGGCGTCTCGCTGTTCGGCGGCAAGGGCAGCGCCATCGGTGCCATCTTCGGCGCGCTCGCCTTCCGCACCATCGGCGATTTGTTGTTCGTGTTCGATTTCGATCCGCTCTGGCAGCCGCTGTTCCAGGGCGTTATCCTGCTGATCGCGGTCAGCCTCGGCGCCTTCGCCCTGTTTCGGGTCCGCAACCGGCTGGAGTGGTTCCTGTGAGCGAAACGACGCCGATGGTTGGGAAGAGCGACGGCGGCATTGCCGGCCGCATGCCGAAATTCATCCGCCGCGCCGATCCGGCGGTGCTGACGGCATTCGCCTGTATCGTGCTGCTGCTGTTCCTCGGCAGCCTCTATTCGCGCAGCTTCCTGTCGCCTGAATATCTGCTGCAGCAGCTCAAGGTGGCCTCGTTCCTCGGCGTCATCGCCACCGGCATGATGCTGGTGGTCCTGCTCGGTCAGATCGACCTGTCGGTGCCGTGGTCGGTAGCCGCGGGCGCGATGATGGCCTGCGCCGCGGCCGCCTACGGTCCGGCCGGGGTGGTGTTGGCTATCCCGTTCGGCATCTTCTGCGGCGTCCTGATCGGCATCGTCAACGGCATCGGCGTCGCCTATCTGCGCATTCCCTCGATGATCATCACGCTCGCCACCAACGCCGTCGCGCAAGGGTTGATGGTGGTCTATACCGGCGGCTTCTCGCCACAGGATTCAGCGACCCGCGCCATGCGTTACCTCGCCACGGGCTTTACCATTCCGGGAGTGCCCAACGCGGTCATCATCTGGGCTGTCATCGGTGCGGCGATGGTGTTCGTGCTGACCCGCACCGGCTTTGGCCGCACCGTCTATGGCATCGGCAACCGCGAGCGCGCCGCCTATCTCTCGGGTATCGACACGCGCCGCGTGGTGATGATCGCCTTTGCCGTCTCCGGCGGGCTATCGGCCTTCGGTGGCGTGCTTCTGGCCGGCTATGCGTCCAAGGCGGCACAGTCGATGGGCGATGCCTATCTCTTGCCGTCGATCGCCGCCGTCGTGCTCGGCGGCACGTCGATCCTCGGCGGGCGCGGCTCCTATCTCGGCACGGTGGCGGGCGTGGTCCTGATCACGCTCTTGCAGTCCATCCTCTCGGTCATGCAGATGCCGGAGGCGGGGCGGCAGATCATCTATGGCGTCGTCATCGTCGCCATGCTTCTGCTTTATGGCCGTGCGCCGGCGAGCCGCTGACCGTGGATGATGATGAGAAAGCAGCGCGGCCATTGAAGGCTGGCGTCAACAATATTGCCGCGGTGCCGGCCATTGTGGTCATGGGGGTGGCCGGTTCCGGCAAGACGGCCGTTGGCGAAGCGCTGGCCATGGCGGTCGGAGCAATCTACGTCGAGGGCGACAGGCTGCATCCGCCGGAAAACGTGGCGCGCATGGCGCGCGGCGAGGCGCTGACGGATGAATTGCGCGAGGGCTGGCTCGACGCCATAGGCGAGCGTATCGCCGCCGCTGTCACGGACCGCCGCAAGGTGGTTGTGGCTTGCTCGGCCTTGAAGCGCAGCTATCGCGACCGGTTGCGGGGTTTTTTCCCGGATATCGTCTTCCTCTATTTGAGGGTCGACCGCGCGATCGCCTGGCGGCGCGTCAACAACCGCAGGGGCCACTTCATGCCGGCAAGCCTGGTCGACAGCCAGTTCGCCACGCTGGAAGAACCTGCCGACGATGAGCGGGCGGTGACAGTCGACGGAACGCGCCCGGTGGCGGAGATTGTGAAAGAGCTCGGTTAGGACTTGCTTTCAGGCGCCTTCGTCGTCGATTGCGGCTTCCGTCGGCCGTTCGGTGAGCCGTATGGCGCCGGACCAGACCATCATCTGTCCCGGACAGAGCTTGATCGTTTCGAGCATGTGGTCGCGCTTCGACAGAATGTAGCCTGCCTGAAGGGCGAGGTTCTTTGCCGTTTTATCCATCCCGGCCGATGCAGCCGCCTTTGGACCGGAACCGAGCTCGCGCACAATCGCCCGATAGTCGCGAAACGGGACCGTCTCCAGCGTCGCCATATGGAACAGCGCGGCTCCCGCGCGTGAGGCGAAGTTTGCCGGCGCGGAGGCTAGGTGGGTCCAGCCATGCTCGCCAAAAGCGGCTTCGGCGAAGGTGGAGCCGGCATAGACGGTGTTGGTCATAAGCACCACGCCATTCTCCTTGAGAACCTTCTGGATGCGTATCGTCACCTGGTAGGCGTCGGAGCGCTCGAAGACGATCCGGCTTTTCAGGAAGCGGTTCTCGACCTTGACCAAAGGCGGGTTGATGACATGGAGACCGAACTTGCTCGGCGTAAAACCATGGAACTCGGCGCTGACCTGATGGCCTTCGATGCCCGCCTCGTGAAGGGCGCGCTTGCCCATGATGGTCTGCGCCGTGAACTGATCGCACCAGACGATGGCGCCGCGCCCGCGCCGCAAGGCCTCGCGCAGGCTTTCGAGGCCTTCCAACCGGATGGTCGGCGACCAGCGGCGTCCGGGAACAAGGTGCGCGGCGAGCGTCAGCCGTCGGCGGTGAATGGCGGCGAGTTCTTCCGCGAACATGCTTTGCGTGTCGACGGTATCGCCAAGCACCGCCCTGACCGCGGCGTCGTAACGGGGGTATTCCTTGCGGAAATGGCGCTTGCGCCGGACCCTCGATACCCAGCCGCAGATCGCCTCCCAAGAGGAGACGGGCAGCACCGCATCGACCGCGAGATAGAAGCAGGCCAGCACGATCTCGCGCAGATCCCGATTGGAAAAGCTACGCAATTTGCCGGGGCGGACGAGCTTGCGGCTGAAGAAGCGGACGGCCTCGTCGCGCTCCGGCACTGGCACATCGGCAATGACCTCGGTGCGAAAGATATCGCTGGACGATGGCTGACGGTCGGCCTTGCGGGAATTGCCAAGCCAAGGCAGCCTCATGCGTCAGACCCCCGTTCCATCCCTAAATGGAGCATGATCTTGTCCGAGAACCGGTTCCCACTTTTCAGGATCACGCTGCGCCGATTTACTGCGTCCAAGGCGGACAAGCAACCAAGGGCGGAGCGGGTCAGTGCGGAGGCTTAAATCTGCGACGTCAGTTCGGCCGGGAAATCGTCGTTATCGGCGTCACGCATGGCGGCGAGGCTGCGATTGTCGAGCACCTCGGCGATCGCATGGCGCACTTCCAGCATCATATGGCGATCCTGGCAGGTGGCCTCGTCGCAATCCTCGCAGCGCTGGTACTGCGTACGGCTG
>JAEKLU010000124.1 GCA_019509685.1 Mesorhizobium sp.
TGCACAACTGGCTGGACATGGCGCGCGAGCGCATCGCCTTCCAGGGCCTGCCGGCGCGCATCTGCTGGGTCGGCCTTGGCGACCGCCACCGCCTCGGCCTAGCCTTCAACGAGATGGTGGCCAAGGGCGAGCTCAAGGCGCCGGTCGTCATAGGCCGCGACCACCTCGATTCCGGTTCGGTGGCTTCGCCCAACCGCGAGACCGAAGCGATGAAGGACGGTTCCGACGCCGTTTCCGACTGGCCGCTGCTCAACGCGCTGCTCAACACGGCGTCAGGCGCCACCTGGGTGTCGCTGCATCACGGCGGCGGCGTCGGCATGGGCTTCTCGCAGCATGCCGGCATGGTCATCGTCGCCGATGGCACACCGGAAGCGGCCAAACGCCTGGAGCGGGTACTGTGGAACGACCCGGCGACCGGTGTCATGCGCCACGCCGATGCCGGCTACGACATTGCTATCGAATGCGCCAAGGAGCACCAGCTCAACCTGCCCGGCATTCTCGGGTGACAGGCTGAAATGATGCGCATCCTTCGTGCCGCCGGATACCGCGTCATGCCGTGGAAGAATGGCGGTGGCACGACCACCGAGATCGCCGTTTCGCCCGAAGCCGCCGGCCTCGACGATTTCGACTGGCGTATCTCCATAGCCCGCGTCGAGACCAGCGGACCGTTCTCGAGCTTTGCCGGCATCGACCGCACGCTTGCGGTGCTGGAGGGGGAGGGGATCGTGCTCGATATTGCCGGTCAGCCGCCTGAGCGATTGACGTCGGCCTCGGCGCCGCTTGCTTTTCCGGGCGACGTGCCGACCAGCGCTGCGCTGATCGGCGGCCCGATCACCGACCTCAATGTCATGACGCGTCGGGGGCACATCTCTCACACGGTCGAGCGGCTGCCGCTGTCCGGCGAGATTCGCATTGCACCGACCGCCGGCACCACGCTTCTTCTCCCGCTCGGCTCCGCGGTGAAGCTTCTCACGGACGCCGAATCGAGCCTGGAGCCGCTCGATACGCTGATTGTCGGCCCCCATGGTCCGCATTTGCGGCTTCAGCCCGATGGTCAGGGGCTGCTGTTCGTGATCCAGCTCCACCGGGCTGCCGCCAACCATTAACGGCTGTTGCCAAACATGATCGCGGCGCGGGCGAAATATCGCCCGGCCCCTTGCATGTATCACGAAAAAGCCCGAATCCTTGCCCTGATCCAACCGGGGGCGGAGAGCGAGGGGCGTTCGCCCACGAGCTGTCGAAAGGGCATGCCCCCTGTCATGCTGCGCACAACAAACTTTCGGCCGAACCTGTCATGCAACCAATTGCAATTGAACCGGTTTTAGGGACATTGCCGTGGCGGTGACGCCGCGCTGCGCCCCGCTTTACGGAATTTTCAATGAACATTCAGACGAACCCCACCAAGATCGAACAGTCGAGCGCCGGCTTCCCGGAAATTACGGAAGCGCCGATACGCTCCAATTTCCTGCCTGAGGACCGGCTGCGCGCCATGGGCGTTGGCCTTGCCAAAGGCGAGGTCAAGGACCTGTTTGGCCTGGCGCCGTTCGAATTCCAGGCCCGCATCCGCGACAGCGCCAAGAAGATCCTCGAAGTCTACCGCTCGACCAACGCCGCCCAGGCCAAGGGCGAGACCATCACGCCGGCAGCGCAATGGCTGCTCGACAACAATTATCTGGTCGAGGAGACCATCTTCCAGGTCAAGCGCGACCTGCCGCGCCGTTTCTACCGGCAATTGCCGACATTGACGCTTGGCGACGGCACCGTCCTGCCGCGCGCCTTCGTCGTTGCCTGGAGCTATGTCGAGCATTCCGACAGCTCGGTCTCGGCCAATATGTTCAAGGCCATCGTCGAAGGTTTCCAGTCGATCGAACCGATGAAGATCGGCGAGCTCTGGGCGCTGCCTTCGCTGCTGCGATTCGTGCTGATCGAGAACCTGCGCCGTATCGCCGTGCGCGTCGAGCGCACCCGGCAGATGCGCCATATAGCCAACGACGTCGCCGACAAGGTG
Organism: Mesorhizobium sp.; assembly: GCA_019509685.1. Next base: position 2,009 of record JAEKLU010000124.1, read on the forward strand.
CTGGCGACTGACGACAATGCCGACCGGACAAAAATCCTGTCGAACTTCAGCGCGCATGCGCAGGACACCACGTTCGCCACCCAGTTGCTCTATCGCCTGCGCGACGGATCGCAGAATGCCGGCCGAGCGCTGGAATGGCTGGAGGGCGAGCTCGAAAAGACCGGCTCCGACGCCGAGGAGATCATCATCTCCGAGCATCAGACGCTGTCGAGCGGCAACGTCACCACCGGCAACATCATCCGCGGCCTGCGCCTCATCAACGACGTCGACTGGACGGTCTGGTTCGAAGGCGTCAGCCGCACCGACGCGTTGCTGCGTAACAAGACCGATTTCGCCGCCCTCGATTTCTTTTCGCGCGACCAGTACCGCACCGCGATCGAACAGATGGCGCGGCGCTCGGATCTTTCCGAATACCGCGTTGCCGAAAAGGCGATCGAACTCGCCGGCCATCTTCCCGGCATCACCGATGCGTCCGGCGTGCCGGAGACCGCCGATCCTGCCGTGCACACCGATGTCGGCTTCTTCCTCATCGGCCCGCGCCGGCCGGAACTGGAAAAGGCGATCGGCTACCGGCCGCCCTTCTATGTCACCTTCAAGCGCGCCTTCGCCGCAACCGGCTGGCTGGGCATCGTCGTGCCGGTCTTCCTGCTGACGGTGCTGCTGCTGTTCCTGGCCGGGCGGGCGCTCGGCAATCTCGGCCTGTCGGTCGAATCGATCACGCTGATGCTGGCGCTGTTTGCGGTGCCCGCCAGCGAAGGCGCGCTGGCCTTCTTCAATACGGTGGTGGCGCTGTTCCTGAAACCCACCCGGCTTGTCGGCTACGATTACAACAAGAACGGCATTCCCGATGAGGCGCGCACCCTGGTCGTGGTGCCGTCACTGATCGGCTCGCGCGACGACGTCGAGGAAAACATCCGCAACATCGAGGTGCATCACCTCGCCAACACGGCCGCAGAGATCCACTTCGCCTTGTTGTCCGACTGGCCGGATTCCAAGACCGAGATCGACGCCGCCGATATCGAGATCCTGCAATATGCCCGCGACGAGATCGCCAGGCTCAACGCCCGCTACCCGTCGCAAGGCGCGCCGTACCTGCGCGGCGACAGCGACACCACCTTCCTGCCGCTCGATGTGCCGCTGCCGGAGAAGGTCGTCTATGTGATGACGCTGGACGCCGACACGCGCACCACGCGCGATGCGGTTTCGAGCCTGGTCGGAAAGCTGGCGCATCCCCTCAACCGCCCGCATTTCGATCCGGTGAAGCGCGTCGTCACCGCCGGCTACACCATCCTCCAGCCGCGCATCACCGCCTCGCTCACCAGCGGCGACGACGCCTCCTTCTTCCAGCGCGTCTTCTCGGCCAATCGCGGCCTCGACCCTTACGTCTTCGCCGTGTCGGACCTCTATCAGGACGTCTTCGGCGACGGCTCCTTCACCGGCAAGGGCCTCTATCACGTCGACGCCTTCGAGGCGGCGCTGAAGGACCGCATCGACGAAAACACCGTGCTCAGCCACGATCTGCTCGAAGGCGCGCTCGCGCGCGCCGCCCTGGTCACCGATGTCGAGCTGGTCGAGGACTATCCGACCCGCTACTCGGTCGACGCCTCGCGTCATCATCGCTGGGCGCGCGGCGACTGGCAGCTGCTCGGCTTCATTTTCGATCCGCGCTCGGGCGTTCCGGCGCTGTCGCGCTGGAAGATGGTCGACAATCTTCGCCGCTCGATCACCCCGATCTTCTGGGTGATGGCTTGTATCGCCGGCTGGACGCTTTTGCCGTTCACCCAGGCAGCGCAGTGGCAGGCATTGATGATCCTCAGCCTGTTCATGGCGCCGACCTTCGACATCGTGAACGGCATCCTGCCCAAGAGCGGCGACCAGACGCCGCGCGGCCATTTTTCCGCCCTTGCGCGCGACACCGTCTTCGGCACGGCGCTCGTGGCGCTGAAGGTGCTGCTGATGGCGCATCTCGCCTGGATGATGGGCGATGCCATCGTGCGCACGATCTACCGGCTTTTCGTCAGCCGCCAGAACCTTCTGGAATGGCGCACCGCCTCGCAGGCCGCCAAGAGCGGCAACGATCTCGGCGCCTATTACGGCATGATGTATGGCGCCGTGATCATCGGCGTCGTTGGCCTCGCCATTCCGGTGCTGGCCGATTCGACCGGCGCATTCGTTGCCTTCTTCTTCGCGATCTTCTGGATCGGCTCGCCGGCGGTCGCCTGCTGGATCAGCCGCTCGGCCGAGACCGAGGACAGGCTGCGCATCTCGGCCGCCGACATCCATGCGCTGCGCACCGTGGCGCGCCGCACCTGGCATTATTTCGAGACCTTCGTCACACCCGAGCAGCACCATCTGCCGCCGGACAATTTCCAGGAAAGCCCGGCGCCGGTTGTGGCGCCGCGCACCTCGCCGACCAATATCGGCGTCTACCTGCTGTCGGTGGTGTCGGCGCGCGATTTCGGCTGGATCAGCCTGTCGGACGCCATCACCCGCATCGACGCCACGATGACGACGATCGAGAACATGCCGCGCGATCGTGGCCATCTCTACAATTGGTATGACACCACGACGCTGAAGCCGCTCTATCCGCTCTATATCTCGGCGGTCGACAGCGGCAATCTCGCCGGCCATCTCGTTGCCGTGGCGGCTTCCTGCGCCGAATGGGCGGAAGCGCCCTCCGTCCATCTGCAGGGCGATTTCGAAGGCATCCTCGACACCGTCACCATCCTCGACGAAAGCCTGGATGAACTGCCCGACGACCGCCGGCAGCTCAGGCCGCTGCGCCAGCGGCTCGCCGATCGCCTCGACGGCATGCGCCGCGCTGTGGCGACCATCAAGGCGCAGCCCGAGATGGCGTCGATCCGCACCATCAATCTTGCCGTGCTCGCCGGCGAGATCCGCAAGCTCGCCACGGCCATCCATACCGAGGCGGCATCGCCCAAGAGCGACGTCATCGCCGACTGGTCGGAGCGGCTGGAGGCGACCTGCGAAGCCCATGTGCACGATTCGCACAATGACGAGAGCGCGGTCTCGGCGCTGCGCGCCAAGCTGCTCGCCTTGCGCGAGCGCTGCCGCCGCTATGCCTTCGAGATGGATTTCTCCTTCCTGATGCGCCAGGAGCGTAAGCTCTTGTCGATCGGCTACCGGGTCGAGGACCGCCAGCTCGACGAGAGCTGCTACGACCTGCTCGCTTCGGAAGCGCGTCTCACCAGCCTGTTCGCCATCGCCAAGGGCGACCTGCCGACCGAGCATTGGTTCCGCCTCGGACGCCCGATCGTCGAGATCGGCTTCCAGGGCGCGCTGATGTCCTGGTCAGGCTCGATGTTCGAGTATCTGATGCCGCCGCTGGTGATGAAGGAGCCGCAGGGTTCGATCCTCAACCAGACCAGCAAGCTCATCATCAAGCGCCAGATCCAGTATGCGCGCTCGAAGAACGTGCCGTGGGGAATTTCGGAAGCGGCCTACAACGCCCGCGACCGCGAGCTCACCTACCAGTACACCAACTTCGGCGTGCCCGGCCTCGGCCTGAAGCGCGGTCTTGGCCAGAACACGGTGATCGCGCCCTATGCGACGATCCTGGCCGCGCAGTTCAGCCCGCGCGAGGCGGTGCAGAACCTGAAGCGGCTGCGCTCGATCGGCGCGCTCGGCCGTCACGGCTTCTACGACGCGGTCGATTTCACGCCGCAGCGCGTGCCGGAAGGCACCGACCACGCCGTCGTGCAGAACTACATGGCGCACCATTCCGGCATGTCGATCGCCGCCGTCGCCGACGCCATCTTCGAGGGCCGGCTGCGCGAGCGCTTCCACAGCGATCCGGTGATCGAATCCGCCGAACTCCTGCTGCAGGAGAAGGCGCCGCGCGACATCCCGACCGCCACCGTCAGGACCGAAGCCGACGAGCGCGAAAAGGACGAGACCGAGACCGAAAGCCCGGACAGCCGCGTCATCCTCGATCCGATCAAGGCGCTGCGCTCCACCAATGTCATGTCCAACGGCCGCTATTCGGTCATGGTCACGGCGACTGGTTCCGGCTACAGCCGCTTCGGCGAGCTTGCCGTGACCCGCTGGCAGCCGGATCCGAGCGAGGACCGGCTCGGCTCCTACATCTTCCTGCGCGACACCGCGACGGGCGACTGGTGGTCGGCGACCGCCGAGCCCAAGCGCGCCGAGGGCGAGCGCGTCCAGACGCTGTTTGGCGACGACAAGGCAAGCTTCACCAAGACGGTGGGCTCGCTGCGTTCGGAAGTCGAATGCATGGTGATCTCGGAAGGCAATGGCGAAGGCCGCCGCATCACGCTCTACAACGACAGCGCCACCGACCGGTATATCGAGGTGACGTCCTTTGCCGAGCTGGTGCTGGGCAACGAGGTCTCCGACAACGCCCATCCGGCGTTCTCGAAGATGTTCGTGGAGACCGAGATCGCCGCGAACAACGGAGCGATCTTCGCCACCAGGCGCAAGCGCGACAAGAACGAGCCCGACATCACGATGGTGCATTTCGTGACCGACCCGGCGGGTCCTTCGCGCGATGCCGAGGCCGAGACCGACCGGCGGGCTTTTATCGGTCGTGGCCGCACCATTGCCGATGCCGTCGCTTTCGACCCCGGCGTCAGGTTGCCCGGCAATCAAGGCTTTACGCTTGACCCGATCGCGGCGTTGCGTCGCCAGGTGCGCGTGCCGGCCAACAAGAAGATCTCGCTGACCTTCTGGACGGCCGTCGGCGCCAACCGTGAAGAACTCGACGAGGCGATCGCTCGCCTCGACCACCAGGAGAGCTTTGCCCGCCAGGCGATGCTTGCCTGGACGCGCAGCCAGGTGCAGACGCGCCATCTGGGCCTGAGCCTCACCGACGCCGCCAATGTGCAGAAGCTGGCGCGCTATCTGATCTATCCCGATCCGTTCCTGCGCCTGCCGGCGGAGTCCATCGCATCGGGCCTCGGCCGCCAGTCGAGCCTCTGGCCGACCAGCATTTCGGGTGATTTCCCGATCTTCCTCGTGCGCATAGGCGACGTCGCCGATCTCGAGATCGTCGCCCAGGCGCTGCGCTTCCAGGAATATATGCGTGCCCGCGGCATGATGATCGACTTCGTCGTCGTCAACGAGCAGGCGTCTTCCTACGTGCAGGACCTGCAGCGCGCGGTGGAGACGCTGTGCGAGAACAGCCGCCTGCGCGGCCGCGAGCTTGGCCCCCGCCAGCACATCTTCGCGGTGCGCCGCGACCTGATGGACGAGCCGACCTACAAGACCTTGCTGTCGGTGGCGCGCGTCGTGCTGCACACCCGCAACGGCACGATCTTCGATCAGCTCGAACGCGCCGATACGGCAGCGCTCCAGGCGCGCGACGCGATTCCGCAGGCCGAAGGCGGCCTGCCGCGCGAACCCGTTCCGCCACCGCCCTTGCCGACGCCGGCAAGCCAGGCTGGAAAAGACATCGCCGCCGACGGCAGCGGCCTCAGCCTGTGGAACGGCTTTGGCGGCTTCGACGGCGACGGCCGCCACTATGTGACGCGGCTGACCGGGCGGCGCTCGACGCCGCAGCCCTGGATCAACGTCATCGCCAACGCTTCGTTCGGCTTCCACGTCTCGGCCGAAGGCGCCGGCTTCACCTGGAGCCGCAACAGCCGTGACTATCAGCTGACGCCATGGTCGAACGACCCGGTGTCGAACCGGCCGGGCGAGGGCTTCTATATTTTCGATCAGGCCAGCGGCAAGGCGTTCTCGCCGATGGCGGCGACGGTACGCGATCCTTCGATGACCTACGAGACCTGGCATGGCCAGGGCTTTTCGACCTTCCGCTCGAAGCGCGGTCCGCTGTCGATGGACCTGACCCAGGTGGTCGATGCCACCGACCCGGTTAAGATCACCCGGCTGCGCATCCAGAACAACGGCTCCGTGCCGGTTAAGCTGCGCGTCTATGCCTATGCCGAATGGGTGCTGGGCGGCCACCGCTCGCGCACTGCGGCGACCATCGTGCCGTCGCGCGACGCGGCCACCGGCGCGCTCCTGGCGCAGAACCCCTACGGGCTCGACTTCGGCGAGCGCGTGGCCTTCCTCGGGGCGGCCCACCCCGTGCATTCGGTGACCGCCGACCGCTCGGAGTTCATCGGCAGGCACGGCACGACGGAATATCCGCAGGCGGTCCTCGGCGGCCTTGTGCTCTCCGGCCGTATCGAGGCCGGCGACGACCCGTGCGCCGTGGTTGCCAGCGATGTCGAGATCCCCGCCGGCGGCGACGTCACGCTGCTCTGGCTGCTTGGCGACGCGGCGACGCCGGCCGAGGCAAGCGCCCTGGTGCAGGCGCATCGCGGCAAGGATTTCGACCAGCGGCTGGCCGACAATGAAAAGGCCTGGCGCGGCTTCCTCGACACGATCCAGGTCGAGACGCCCGACGAGGGGCTGAATGCGATGGTCAACCATTGGCTGCCTTACCAGAGCCTTGCCTGCCGTATCCGCGCGCGCTCGGCCTTCTACCAGGCGAGCGGCGCCTTCGGCTTCCGCGACCAGTTGCAGGACACGCTCGCCCTTCTGGCGCATGACCCGAAGCTGGCGCATGACCAGATCCTCAACGCCGCGCGCCGGCAGTTCCCGGAAGGCGATGTGCAGCATTGGTGGCTGCCGCGCACCGATGCCGGCGTGCGCACCATGATCTCCGACGATGTGGTGTGGCTGGCCCACGCCACCGCCCGCTACATCGAGGTGACCGGCGACGCTTCGATCCTCAAGGAGCAGATACCCTTCATCGACGGGCAGCAGCTTGGCGAGGGCGAGCATGACGCCTTCTTCACGCCCGAGATCACCAAGACCACCGCTTCGCTCTACGACCACTGCGCGCGGGCGCTCGATCTCGCGATCAAGCGCAGCAGCCCGGCCGGCCTGCCGCTGATGCTCGGCGGCGACTGGAACGACGGCATGAACCGCGTCGGCGAAGGCGGCAAGGGCGAGAGCGTGTGGCTGGGCTGGTTCCTGCTCAAGACGCTTACCGACTTCGCGCCGGTGGCCAAGGGCCAGGGCGACGCCAAGCGCGCGCAGGCCTGGGCCAAGCACGCCGAGGCGCTCAAGCGGGCGCTGGAAAGCACGGCCTGGGACGGCCAGTGGTACCGGCGCGGCAGCTACGACGACGGCACGCCGCTCGGCTCGCACACCTCCGAGGAGTGCAAGATCGACTCCATCGCCCAGTCCTGGAGCGTGCTGTCGGGCGAGGGCGATCCGGCCCGCTCGACCACGGCCATGCAGCAGGCGACCGAGATGCTGGTCGACGACGAGCTCCAGATCGTCAAGCTGTTCACGCCGCCCTTCTCCAAGAGCGAGAAGGACCCGGGCTACATCAAGAGCTACCCGCCGGGCGTGCGCGAGAATGGCGGCCAGTACACCCATGCCGCCACCTGGTTCGTCATTGCGCTGGCCGAGATGGGGCGCACCGACGACGCCTATCGCTGCTTCTCGATGCTGAACCCGGTCAACCACGCCTCCGACGAGAAAGCGACCGAGCACTACCGCGTCGAGCCTTACGTGGTGGCCGCCGACATCTATGCCGGCGAAGGCAAGGGCGGCCGTGGCGGCTGGACCTGGTATACGGGCTCGGCCGGCTGGCTCTACCGCGCGGCGGTGGAGGGCATCCTCGGCATCGAGCGGCGTGGCAAGGAGATCACGTTTAAGCCGAAGCTGCCTGGGCACTGGGACGGTTACGCCGCCACGCTCAAGATGTTTGGCGGCGAGATCAAGGTTCGTGTCATCCGCGACAAAAAGACCAAGTCGATCTCGCTCGAAGTCAATGGTTTGAAGAAAAAATCGACGTCCTTCGAGCCAAAAGCCGGCGACAAGACCGAGGTCATCGTCAGGATTCCGGCATAATATCAAAGGTTTGGCTTGTTGGCCGCGCACCCTTCTGGTTGCGCGGCAAAGCCTTGCGTTTTACTTGGTCGCAAGCCGGCCAAGGATCCGGCCCGGTCTTTTAGGGCCAGCTAACCAAGCAGCCGGTGATTAAAAATGTGGCAGCGCGAGGCAACTGCCATTATTTTGCCGCAAGGCTGACATTTCACCTTTTATCTCAAACCGTTAGGTGATCACGTCAGATTTCGTACCGTCGTCATCTTTTGTTCGCTAAATGGGAACGCAAGGGATAGACGGGGCATTGTTTCGCGACACATTAACCGATACGTGTCAAAAAATGGTGCGGTGCACAATACCGGCATTGAGCACAGGCAAGAGTTTGGCGGAGTAGCTGAAGTGTCACTTCTGCAAATCTACTTTAGAGCACTGGGTTATCTGGCTGCGGACAAGAAGCGCGTCGCGTTGATCTGCGGCGCAAACATCGCGCTCGCCGCGATCGCAATCCTCGAGCCGATCCTGTTGGGTCGGGTCATCGGCGCCATTTCCGAAAAAGGCCCGGTGTTTTCGACGCTTGCCGTCTGGGCCGCTCTCGGCGTCTTCAACGTCATAGCCTTCGTGCTGGTGGCGCGCGGCGCCGACCGCTTCGCCCATGCCCGTCGCTCGGAAGTGCTTTGCCAGTCCTTCGAACGCGTCATCACCATGCCGCTCGCCTGGCATCACCAGCGCGGCACGTCCAATTCGCTGCATACGCTGCTGCGGGCCATCGAGACGCTGTTCAGCCTGTGGCTCGAATTCATGCGCGTGCATCTGTCGACCGCCATCGCCCTGGTGCTGCTGGTGCCGACCGCGCTTGCCATGGACCTGCGCATGTCCGTCGTGCTGCTTGGCCTCGGCGTTCTTTACGTTGGCATCGGCCGCATCGTCATGCGCCGCACCAAGTCGGGGCAGACCGCCGTCGAACGCCATTACCATACCGTCTTTGCCCATGTGACCGACTCGGTCAGCAATGTCGCCGTGCTGCAGAGCTACAACCGCATCGGCCATGAGACCGCGGCGCTGAAGCGTTACGTCAAGGACCTGCTCGACGCGCAGAACCCCGTGCTCGACTGGTGGGCGATCGCCAATGCGCTGAACCGTCTGTCGTCGACCATCTCGATGATGATCGTGCTGTCGATCGGCGCGTATCTCGTCACCCGTGGCCAGCTCCGCGTCGGCGATGTCGTCGCCTTCACCGGCTTTGCCGGAATGCTGATCGCCCGCCTCGACCAGATGTCGGCCTTCACCAGCCAGATTTCCGAGGCGCGCGCCAAGCTGGAAGACTTCTATCGCCTTGAAGACTCGGCCGCCGATACCGCCGAGCCCGATGGCCTGCGCGAGTTGACCAACGTCACCGGCCATGTCCGCTTCGACGACGTCAGCTTCGAGTTTGCCAATTCCGGCCACGGCATCGAGAACGTTTCCTTCGAGGTCCAGGCTGGCCAGACGGTCGCCATCGTCGGCCCGACCGGCGCCGGCAAGACGACGCTCATCAACCTGTTGCAGCGCGTCTTCACGCCGTCCAGCGGTCGTATCCTGATCGACGGCATCGACACCAAGTCGGTGACCCGCAAGTCGCTGCGCCATTCGATCGCCACCGTCTTCCAGGACGCCGGCCTGCTCAATCGCTCGATCGAGGACAACATCCGTGTTGGCCGCGCGGAGGCGAGCTATGACGAGATCCACGCCGCCGCCGCCGCCGCCGCCGCGCAGGACTTCATCCTGGCCAAGAGCGGTGGCTACGACACGGTTGTCGGCGAGCGCGGCGGCCAGCTTTCCGGTGGCGAGCGCCAGCGCATCGCCATTGCCCGCGCCGTTCTCAAGGATGCGCCGATCCTGGTGCTCGACGAGGCGACCAGCGCGCTCGACGTCGAGACCGAGGATCGCGTCAAGGACGCGATCGACGAGCTGCGCCGCAACCGCACCACCTTCATCATCGCCCACCGCCTGACCACGGTCCGCGACGCCGATCTGGTCGTCTTCATGGACAAGGGCAGGGTGGTCGAGATGGGCGGCTTCACCGAACTGTCGCTGCGCAACGGCCGCTTCGCCAGCCTGCTGCGCGCCGGCGGCCTGCTCAACGACGAGGAAGTCCGCCGCCTCAGCCGCACGGTCACCGAAGCGGCGTAAGTTTCTTCCTTCTCCCCTTGCGGGAGAAGGTGGCCGAGCGAAGCTCGGTCGGATGAGGGGTGTTCCAGGGAACGCCAACGCCTCACTCCGCTGGAACACCCCTCATCCGTCTCGGCGCTACGCGCCGATCCACCTTCTCCCACAAGGGGAGAAGGAGGAAACCTGCGACACTCCCCCGATTGCCCCGGACCTGTTGCCGGTCTATTTAGGTCGGCATGAGCGACACCACTTCACGCCTCGCCGGCTGGACCGATCTCGCCAACCCGACGCGCTTCGTTGGGCTGGCCGACAAGGTCATTCCGTGGCTGGCAGGGATTGCCACGATCCTGCTCCTCGTCGGCCTCTATATGAGCTTCACGGCGCCGGAAGACTTCCAGCAGGGCATCACGGTGCGCATCATGTACATCCACGTGCCTTTCGCCTGGCTCGCCATGATGTGCTACACG
>JAEKLU010000125.1 GCA_019509685.1 Mesorhizobium sp.
AGCCGGCGCGCGATCTTGGCGAACTGATGGCGCGTGATCGCTTCGATCATCGCATCCGAGAGCGGATAGTACGGAATGGTCACCACGCGGCCCAGGAAAGCGGCGGGAAACACTTTCAGCAGCGGCGCGCGCAGGGCGGTATCCAGATCGTCTATGCCGGTGCGCACGGTGCCGTTCTTGGTGCGGTCCATGATGACCTCGGAGCCGACATTGGAGGTAAGCAGGATCAGCGTGTTCTTGAAATCGATCCGCCGACCCTCGCTGTCGTCCATCATGCCCTTGTCGAAGACCTGGAAGAAGATCTCATGCACGTCGGGATGCGCCTTCTCGACCTCGTCGAGCAGGATCACCGAATAGGGTTTGCGCCGCACCGCCTCGGTCAGGATGCCGCCCTTGCCGTAGCCGACATAACCGGGCGGCGCGCCCTTCAGCGTCGAGACAGTGTGCGCTTCCTGGAATTCGGACATGTTGATCGAGATCAGGTTCTGCTCGCCGCCATAGAGCGTTTCGGCCAGCGCCAGGGCTGTCTCGGTCTTGCCGACGCCGGAGGGACCGCAAAGCAGGAACACGCCGACCGGCTTTTCCGGCGCGCCGAGGCCGGCGCGACTGGTCTGCACGCGTCGCGCGATCATCTCCATCGCATGGTCCTGACCGACGACGCGCTCAGACAAGGTGGCGGCGAGCTTGAGCGCTTTCTCGGTCTGACTGGAGAGCATCCGGCCCGTCGGGATGCCGGTCCAGTCCTGCACCACGGTGGCGACGGCGTTGCGATCGACCGAAGGCAGGATCAACGGCGTCTCGCCCTGCGCGCCGGCAAGTTCCACCATCAATTCGCGCAGTCGCGCCAGATCGGCGGCCGCTTCATCCGCCGGCTCCGCGGAAATCGCCTCGGCCTTGACCACATCAGCCTTGGACCCTTTGGCCTTCGACGCCTTGGTTTTCTGAGGCTTGGTCTCAGCGGCTTTGCCTTCGTCCGCCTTTTTCTCAGGCGTTTTAACGGCCGCGTCTGCGCTCTCCATTTCGACGGCCGCCTCCTCGGCTACCGCCTCATCGAGCGGCACGCCGTCGCCACGCAATTTTGCGCGTAAGTCCAGGATCTCGGCCACCAGCGCTTTTTCTCGATCCCAGCGCGCCTGGGCGGCTGCCAAAGTGGTCTCGGTTTCGGCCAATCCAGCGTCCACGCGAGCCTGCCGCTCGGCAACGTCGATGCCGATCGCCGCCTCGCGGCCGATGATACCGTTCTCCACTTCCAGCGCCTGGCGGCGGCGCAGAATATCCTCGACCTCGGCCGGCGTCGCGTGCTGCGAGACGGCAACCCTAGCGCAGGCGGTGTCGAGAAGGCTAACCGCCTTGTCGGGCAATTGCCTGGCCGGGATATAGCGGTGCGAAAGCGAAACCGAGGCCTCGATCGCCTCGTCGAGGATCTGGACCTTGTGGTGCTGCTCGAGAACGCCGGCGACGCCGCGCAGCATCAGCACGGCCACCGCTTCGGAGGGCTCGTCGATCTTGACCACCTGGAAGCGGCGGGTCAGCGCCGGATCCTTCTCGATATGCTGCTTGTATTCGGCCCAGGTCGTGGCGGCGATGGTACGCAGTTCGCCGCGCGCCAGCGCGGGCTTCAGGAGATTGGCCGCATCTCCAGTTCCCGCGGCACCCCCGGCGCCGATCAGCGTGTGCGCCTCGTCGATGAACAGGATGATCGGCACCTCGGAGGACTGGACCTCGTCGATCACCGCCTTCAGCCGCTTCTCGAACTCGCCTTTGACGCTGGCGCCGGCCTGCATCAGCCCGACATCGAGCATGCGCACGGAAACGTTCTGCAGTGTCGGCGGCACGTCGCCCTGGGCAATGCGCAGCGCAAAGCCCTCGACGACCGCCGTTTTGCCGACGCCCGCCTCCCCGGTCAGGATCGGGTTGTTTTGCCGGCGTCGCATCAGGATGTCGACGATCTGGCGGATTTCGGGATCGCGGCCGACGACCGGATCGATCTTGCCGTCGCGGGCGCGCTGGGTGAGGTCGGTGGCGTATTTGGCGAGCGCCGAATCCCCGCCCGGGCCACGTTTCATCGGTGTTTCGGCGGCTTTGGCGGGAGGCGAGCCGGCTTCGAGCGAGCCGTCCGTGACATCGGCGAAACGGGAAATGACCCCGTCCGCATCGATCTTGTCGAATTCGGCGCTGATCTTCGACACCAGGCCTTCCAGCACCGGTGTCTTAAGGCAGGCGACCAGGATATGGGCGCTGCGCACCTCCTCGACACCGAATTCCAATGTGGCCAGGTTCCAGCCTTCCTGGATGGCGTGGAAGATGTGGTCGGAGAATTCTTCGACCGAGGTCGCGCCGTAGGGCAGCTTGTCGATGGCCCGCGTCATGTCCGCCGTCAACCGACTGGCATCGATGCCGGCGTCGGCAAGGATCATCTGCACGTCCGAGCGTTCCGACAACACCAGTTGCTGGACGAAATGGACGAGCTCGACATAGGGGTTGCCGCGCAGCTTGGCCGTGTCGGCGGCGGCCTTGAAGGCGCGCATCCCCGTCGGATTGAGCTTTGCAACGAGTTCCTTACGCTTGAAACTCTGCGACGACCGGCGCTGTTCCATTGAACCTTGCCCCCGATATCTGCTGACCGCACCCTGCCATATAAGCGGCTGCTTGACAAAACCATGTGCCGGGCGAGGCCTTCGGACCCTATCCGGGCGGCACCTCGCGGTTACACAAGCCTTGCAAACTCCTGCAACAAACCCGGATTGCGCGCCGAACTATGCGAGCGATTTCACATACCCGGTCCGCCAATCGCGCAATGGGTTTGTCGAAAGATAACTGGGACGTTCAGCTTCTGTTAGTTTTTAAGCATGTGCTCAATTGTCGTGGCATAGGGCCGATGATAACGTTACGTCACATAGCCGCTTGCTGGGGGTAGGTGTGATTGATCTCGCACTCTGGCTGAATCCTCTGGACGGTGCGAACCCGTCGGGAGAGGATTTGCGTAACGACCCGGCTTTTCACGAGTTGGAGCGGCTCACGGAAACCCAGCTCAAGGTCGTCCATGACGGCGGCAACAAGACTTCGCAGTCCACCATCCCGGTTGACTGGGCAGCCGTTCTGGAGAAAGCGGAGGAATTGCGGCTCCGCGGCCGGGACTTGCGTTTGCTGGTTCTCGTCACACGCGCTCTCGCCAATGAAGAAGGGCTGGCCGGCCTCGCCCAAGGGCTGACGCTGATTGCGCGGACCTTCGAGCAGTACTGGGACAGCCTGCACCCGTCGCTGCGGTCGGGTGCGCCGCGTGAAGCCGCCTTGCGCCGCATGAACGCGTTGCTCGATCTGCAGAACGGCCAGGGAGGCCTGTTGGCGAACCTCAGGCAGACCGTATTCTTCTCACCGCGAGCGATCGGGCCGATCAGCGGGCGTGACCTGGAACAGGCAGCGCTCGACGAGCGCGTCATGCTCCAGGAAGCCGCCTCCGGCCTGGGGAACGCCGAAAAGACGGCGCTGACGGCGGCGCACAACCAGTTGCTGAACCGGGTGCGCACCGGATGCGCGGCGCAGGTCGATCAGGCCGCGGACGCGATGACGACACTTTTGGCCGATGCGCGAGGCGCGATTTCGGCGCTGGAGGCAGTGGATACCGCTCTCAACCCCCGCATCGAAGGCAATGGCGCCACCGTTCCGGAATTAAGGAAGTTCCTGCAGCGTTTGCTGACGACGCTGGAGCGGAATTCCGGCCCTGGCGCCGTAGCCAACGGTGCGGCAAAGCCTGCTCCTCAGCCGGAGCAACGGGCATCGACGTCCACCCGAAACGGTCATGGAGCCGAGACGATGGCAAGTGTGGCAAGCGCTGTGGAAGCGAGCACCGGCCTGCCTGACCGGATCAATTCGCGCGACGAAGTCGTCAAATGCCTCGATCTTGTGGTCGCTTTTTACGACCGCACCGAACCGTCCAGCCCGATCCCGCATCTCGCCCGGCGCGTGCGCCGGATGGTGCACATGGATTTCGTGGAACTGATGGAAGATCTCGCCCCGTCGGGGCTGAAGGAATTCCGGCTGCTTGCCGGTGTCGCCGATCCCAAGAAGCCGGCCCAGAAGGATGAAAGGTAGAAAAGCATGCCAGCAGAGAGCAAAGCGAAGGTCATCGAAAGAAACCGCGCCCCGCGCGTGCAGATCGCCTACGACGTCGAGACCTACGGCAGCCCGACGACGATCGAGTTGCCGTTCGTCATGGCCGTGATGGCCGATCTTTCCGGCGCCTCGCAGACCAAGGAAGCGTCGAAGTCGGTGCTCGACCGCAATTTCGTCGAAACCGACGCCAACCGCTTCCCCAAATTCATGGAAGCGATGGGGCCACGCGTGAAGGCACGCGTGAAGAACACCCTGCCGCAAGCCGAGGGCCAGGAGCGAGACGAAGAACTGGCGATCGATCTCACCTTCGCGAAGATGGGTGATTTTGCGCCGGACAAGGTCGCCGAGCAGGTGCCGCAACTGGCCGAGATCCTCAAGATGCGACGTCAACTCGAGGAACTGCTGGGCTTCATGGATGGCCGCGTCGACGCCGAAAAGCGCATCGCGCAGCTTCTGAACAATGAGCCGCTGCTGAGCAAGATCGCCGACCAGGCGATCTCCGACAGCAAGGGCGAGGAGTAAATCATGGCCGAACAGCAAAAGACCGCAGCCGCCACCGCCGAGGCGGAAGCCATCGATCTTGGCGAATTCAGCGGACTCCTTGAAAAGGATTTCAAGGTCAAGAAAGACGACAGCGAGAAGCTGCAGCAACTGGTGCGCAACCTGGCGCTTGCCGCTCAATCGCGTTCCGAGACCACGACCATCTCGTCCAATGCGATCAAGTCGATCAAGTCGCTGATCGCCGGCATCGACAAGATGCTGACGACGCAGGTCAACGAGATCCTGCATGCCCCGGAAGTGCGCGAGATGGAAGGCACCTGGCGCGGCCTTTGGTATCTCATCAACAACACCGAGACGGATACCAAGCTCAAGATCCGGGTGATGAACATCTCCAAGGAGCAACTGGCCGACACGCTCGAGGATTATGAAGGCCAGATGTGGGACCAGAGCCCGGTCTTCAAGAAAGTCTACACGGACGAGTATTCGATGCTGGGCGGCGAGCCGATCGGCTGCATCATCGGCGCCTACGAGTTCTCCAACCATCCGCGCGACGTCGGCCTGCTGCGCAACATCTCGGGTGTCTGCGCCTCGGCGCATACGCCGTTCATCGCCGCCGCCTCGCCACGGCTGTTCCGCATGGACAGCTGGCAGGAACTGCCGAACCCGCAAGACCTGCAGATGATCGTGAACAACCCGGCCTATGCCTCCTGGCAGTCGCTGCGCGAGAGCGAGGACGCCCGCTATATCGGCCTCACCATGCCGCGCGTGCTGGCGCGCCTGCCCTACGGCTCGGAGACCGTTCCGGTGAAGGGCTTCACCTTCGAGGAAGAAGTGGGCGGCGACCACAACAAATATGTCTGGATGAACGCCGCTTTCCCGATGGGCGTGAACATCAACCGCAGCCACAAGCTCTATGGCTGGGGCACGCAGATCCGCGGCGTCGAAAATGGCGGTACGGTGCTGAACCTGCCGGTGCACGCCTTCCCGACCGACGACGGCTCAATTGCAATGAAATGTCCGACCGAGGTCGCCATCGACGACCGGCGCGAGGCGGAACTGGCCAAGCTCGGCCTGATGCCGATCCTGCACCGCAAGAACACCGACCTCGCGGCCTTCATCGGCGCGCATTCGCTTCAGGATGACGAGACGCGCGCCGGGCGTCTGGTCGACCCCGACGCCCAGTCCAACGAAAGGCTGAGCGCCAACCTGCCCTATCTCTTCCCGGTGTCGCGTTTCGCGCATTACCTGAAGGCGATCGCGCGCGACAAGATCGGCTCGTTCAAGGAACGCACCGATATGGAGATCTGGTTGACCGAATGGATCAACCGGTACGTGCTGGCCAACCCGGCCTTTGCCGACGACAAGGCGCGCGCCAAGCGCCCCCTCGCCGCGGCCGAGGTCCAGGTCGACAGCGTCGAGGGCCGGCCCGGTTACTACAACGCCCGTTTCTATCTGCGTCCGCATTACCAGTTGGAAGGCATCAACGCCTCGCTCCGGCTGGTGTCGGAACTGCCGTCGGTGAAGGGCTGAAATTGCAGGAAAGTCATTTTGTTTCATTGAAAGCGGTGGAGAAAGACAATGGCTACAACAACGAAAATCGATGGTTTTTTGAAAGTTCCGGACATAAAGGGCCCCAGCAAGCGCGACGGCCATGAGGACGAGATCGAGGTATTCGGCGTCGATTACAAGATGATCGCGCCTTACGATCCCAATTCGCTGTCGCGCCGCGGGCGCGTGTCGATGGGGATGATCAAGTTTTCCAAGCACTACGACAAGTCGTCGCCCTACCTGAAGAAGGCGCTGTTCGAGAACAAGGCACTCGACGAAGTGAAGTTTTCGGCGCGCCGCACCATCGACGGCGAGACCAGCGATTATCTGGTCGTGACGCTCACCGACGCTTCGGTCATGGAGTACGACATGCGGCAGGCCGCTGACGAGGCGGACCTCATCGAGGAAGAAGTCAGCTTCGCCTACAAGAAGATCAAGTTCGTCTACAACAAGGACGACGAGATCGAAATGGACGTCTATGTCGGCAAGTGAGGCCAAGCGGCCTGGCGCGAAAGCGCAGCTTGCCGGCAGTTCGCGGGCAAAGCGCGAGGCGGTTCAGCCCTCCCTCTGGGACCGCCTCGTCAACGATTTGCCGGGGCTTACGTCAGAGATCGACGGGTTGCGCCGCCTGCTGGACGAGGAACTCGGCGCCGAGCGCGTCGAGGCTCTTCTTGTTGGCAGCGCGCGCGCCATCGATGCCGACGCCGAACTCACATCCGAGCAGAAACGGCGCCTGCACCGACTGGTCTTCCAAACCGAGCATCGTGTCGAGATCGAAAGCCGCGGCGTGGTCGTTTCGGCACGCGTGTTGAGAGAAGCCGTCCGGCGCGACATCGAGGCATTGTTCAACACCGAGCGCTTCGAATCCGTACCGATGCTTTCCGACGCCGAGCACGAACAGCCGCTGGACGAGTTGCCGTCGCTCGCCGACTTTCCGGAAGTGCGCCGCAGTGTCGTCAACTATGGCGTGCCGTCCTTTTCCGGCCGCTCGTCGCGGGATTTCGACCGCGATGTGCTGGCGCGCGAAATCCGCGCGGTGCTTGCCACCTTCGAGCCGCGCCTGAAGGAAAGCGCCACGACCGTCAACGTCACGCTCGGCGACAAAACCGTCGGTCTCAAGATCGAGATCGACGCGGTGCTGATCATGACGCCAACACCGGAACGCATGCGGCTGCGCACGACGATCAATCTCGACAACGGCCTGGCACGAACCGAATTCCGGGAGGCCTGAGATGGATCGGGTCTTCGTCGAGTATTACGAAGAGGAACTGACCCATATCCGGGCGCTGGCCGCGGAATTCGCCGACATGCACCCGGCAGTTGCCCGCAATCTCTCGCTCGATACTGTGCCCTGTCCCGACCCCTATGTGGAACGGCTGCTTGACGGCGTGGCCTTCCTTGCCGCGCGCACCCGGCTGAAGGTCGACGCGGAGCGCTCGCGCTTCTCGCGCGCCGTGCTCGATGTGCTTTACCCGGATCTGGTGACGCCGGCGCCGGCGACAGCCATGGCCGTGCTTAAACCCGGCCAGCAGGTGCAGTCGATGATTGCCGGCCACGCCGTCGCGCGCGGCACACGACTGGTCTCCAGCCTGCATCCAGGGCTTTCGACGCGTTCGACATTCACCACAGCGCAGGAGGTCACACTGTGGCCGATCGCAATCACCTCGGTCAGCTATTTCCAGGATCGCAGCGCGCTTGCCGCCGCCGGCATCGCGCCGCTCGGCGGCGTGCGCGGCGAGGCGGCGTTCCGCATCTCGCTCGGCCGCGCCGGAAAAGGCAAGCTTTCCGAACTGTCGCTCGACCGCCTCGATCTCTATTTCGCGGGCCGCACCAAGGCGCCGCTGCTGTTCGATGCGATCTTCGGCGCCTGCTCGGCCATCGGCGCGCGGGCGGAAGGCAAGACCAATCCGCTCACGGCCCTGCCCGAGCCAGAAATGATCGGCATACGCGACGACGAAGCCCTGATGCCGCGCACCCGCCCGACCTTCGAGGGATATCGGCTGCTGCGCGAATATTTTATGATTCCGGAGCGTTTCCATTATGTGCGGGTCGCCGGCCTGCAGCCGGTGGTGCGCAAGTGCGACGGCGGAATGGAGATCATCTTCCTGTTCCGGCGACCGGTGCCCGAGCTCGCCGATGTGGCGCCGACCGATTTCGAGCTGTTCGCGACGCCGATCATCAATCTCTTCGAACGCGAATGCAACGTCATCGAAATCGATCCGCGCAAGACGCGGCAGGTGCTGCATGCCGACCGCACGCGGGCGCGCGACTTCGAGATCTTCCGGGTCACCCGGGTCGAGGACGCCGACGCGGAGGGCAGCGAGGCGACGATCCCCGAATTGTTCAGCCTGGGGCAGAACCGCGGCAGCGGCTGGGTCTATTCGACGGAGCGGCGTCCGCGCCGGGCCACGGAAGACGAGCGGCGCGAGGGCCTGACCCGCACCTCCTACACCGGCGACGATCTCTTTATCGCCATCTCGCGCCCGGCCGGGAGCGCGCCAAACCGGCCGCTCAAGCGTCTCGACATCATGGCGCTCTGCACCAACCGCGACCTGCCGATCCTGGACGACACGCCGACGCTGACGCTGGAAACGGCCGATCCGGTGGAGGCGGTGCGCTTGCTCGGGGCACTGCGACCGCCACAGCCGGCGATTCCGGCAGCACTACCGGCGGGCGCCGAGGGCGAATCCCGCGCCGACAATCTCGCCTGGCGGCTGGTGGCGCAGCTCTCGCTCAACTTCCTCAGCCTGGCCAAGGAAGGACGTGGCGTCGATCCGCTGCATGCGCTGCTCGATCTCTATGCCGACCGGGGCGATCCGAGCCTTGCCCGCAACGTGCATTCGATCGTGCGCATCGATTCGCGCCCGGTGATCGAGCGGCTGCAGATCGACGGACCGATGTGTTTCGGACGCGGCACCGAAGTGACGTTGCATGTCGACCAATCCGTGCTGGCGGGTCAAAGCTCATTGCTGCTCTCGGCCCTGCTTTCGCGGCTGTTCGCCCGCCATGCCGGGATAAACGGGTTTGTGCGGACGCGCACGCGGTTGCTGCAGAAACAGGAGGATGTGCCATGGCCGATGACGCCCGGCAATCGCTACCTGATCTAGCGCAGCCCGCAACGACGCCCGCCGAAACGCTGTCGGAGGGTTTCGATTTCTTCGAGCTGCTGCGACGTCTCGAGCAGCGCCACGGATTGTTCGGGCATTCCGGGACGGCAGACCGCGAACCGGCGAGGCTTGGCCAGCACGTGCGCCTGAGCTTTTCGGCGCGCGACGTCGTCAAGTTCCAGGACACAGGAGACAAGTCACCAGCGCGTGTGACACTGGCCAATCTCGGCCTGCTCGGGCCGGAAGGACCCATGCCGCTGCATCTGACCCGCTGGGT
>JAEKLU010000126.1 GCA_019509685.1 Mesorhizobium sp.
TCATGCGATGGCGCAAGGCGGTGACGAGAATGGCGCGCACCAGCGCACGGTCGCGGCCGTCAAGAACCTTGTACTGCGGATGGCCGTGCTCGTTGTCGGTCAGCCCGTCGAGCGGTGTGCGGGCATCGATGACGGCGGCCAGCAGGCGCGCCGCGGCTTTGCGCGCGGCAAGGCCGGCGACGGTCTCGTCATCGGCCTGGTGCTGCGGATTGCCTTGCTGACCGCGTCTCGGCGGCTTCACGACCACGGACCCTTCGACCCGACATTGCGTGGTCCGGTCGGGTTGAGGCCCCATGGATTGGATTTTGGCGGTTCCGGTTCGGCGAGCGGCGTAGCTTCGGCAGGCCCACTTCCCCATGGTCCCGCCGATGGCTCCTCGGGCTGGATCGGCGGAGCAGAGGCCAGGCGCCGGCTAGCCTGCGGCGCGCCGCCCATCTCGCGCGCCATTTCCTGCAGGGCGGCGATGCGGTTCTCCGTGCTCGGATGGGTCGAGAACAGGCTGTCCATACGCTCCCCCGAGAGTGGATTGATGATGAAGAGATGCGCCATCGCCGGGTTGCGCTCGGCATCCGGATTGGGGATCTGTTCGGCGCCGCGCGCGATCTTGTTCAGCGCCGAGGCCAGCCACAGCGGGTGACCGCAAATCTCGGCGCCGCGGCGGTCGGCCTCGTATTCGCGGGTGCGGCTCACCGCCATCTGCACGACCATGGCAGCAAAGGGCGCCACGATCATCGCCACGAGCACGCCGACAAAGCCGAACGGATTGTTGTTGTCGCGATTGCCGCCGAAGAAGAAGGCGAAATTGCCGAGCATCGAGATGGCTCCGGCAAGCGTCGCGACGATCGTCATGGTCAGCGTGTCGCGATGCTGCACATGGGCAAGCTCGTGCGCCATCACTGCCGCGACCTCTTCATGGCTGAGCCGCTCCAGCAGGCCGGTGGAGGCGGCCACGGCCGCGTTCTCGGGGTTACGTCCAGTGGCGAAGGCGTTGGGCTGCGGGTTGTCGATCAGATAGGTCCTTGGCATCGGAAGGCCGGCCTGCTTGGCCAGCACCTGCACGATGGCGTAATATTCCGGCGCGTTCTTCTCGTCCACCTCGACGGCGCGGTTCATCGACAGCACCATCTTGTCGGCATTCCAGTAGCTGAACAGGTTCATGCCGGCGGCGAATAACAGTGCGATGATCATGCCGCCCGAGCCGCCGATCATGTAGCCGACGCCCATGAACAGCGCCGTCATCGCGGCTAGAAGCATGGCGGTGCGAAGCGTGTTCATCGTTTCATCCGTATGGCGAGGTGGCGAATAGGGGTCGATCCTCTCGGTTTCATGGCTATATGATGGGAAACAGCCGCTCCCGTTTCAATCGGCAAGGACTTATCGCATGATCGAAGAGCCAGGCAAAACCGAAGCTGCGGACGCGAGCGAAAAGCCGCAAAGGACACTGACGCCCGAAGCGCAGCGGGCGTTGGCAGAGGCTGAAGCCCGTCGTCAAAAGTATCGAGTGGCGGAAGCGCAATTGCCGAAGGAAATCGGCGGTCGCGGCGGCAAGGAACCCGGCCGCTACGGCGACTGGGAGGTGAAGGGCCTCGCCACCGACTTCTGAGGTTCCCGAGCGGAATCTGCCGAACAGTGGTCACGCAGATTGCATGCGTCGGAGATTGACCGAAACGCCCCATGGCGATCGTCATCCTATGGCGGAGCAAGGAGCGAAGCGACGCGCGTGGATGACGAAGTTCGTAAGCTTCGGCCAATCTCGAAGGTTTGGCTGATT
The DNA here is from genome assembly GCA_019509685.1 of Mesorhizobium sp. The sequence goes on from JAEKLU010000126.1 coordinate 1,772, forward strand.
CGACGAACGAATCTCGCCTCTGCAAGCGTGTCCGTCAAAGTCCTTGTATCAGGGACTAGGCTGCGGCGCGTGTCGGCGACAACGCGATGAAACCAGTATCGTCGACTGTAATGCCGATCTCGTCATAGGAGCGGATGGTCGGGTGCGGCGTGACCAGCGGATGGACGTGCGTGGCGGCGATCACCATCACCGAGGCGCCGGAAGCCTCGCCGGCCGCTATTCCCGCCGGCGCATCCTCGAAGACGAGGCAGTCGCGTGCCGCGACGCCGAGACGCTTTGCCGCCATAAGAAAACAGTCCGGCGCAGGCTTGCCGTGCGTGACTTCCTCGCCGGTGACCATCATGGCGGGAACCGGGATGCCGGCCGCGCGCATGCGCAACAGCGCCAGCTCGCGCGGGGCCGACGTGACGATGGCCCAGCGCTGCGGCGGCAGCGCGTTGAGGAACGCTACGGCGCCCGGGATCGGGACGATGCCTTCGAGATCCTCTGCTTCGGCCTTGAGCAGTGCCGTGGCCTCCGCGACGGCGTCAACGCCAGGCAGCCCCAGTCTGCCAATCGTCTCGATTGCCCGCTTGCCGTGGATCGTCGGCAGGAAGCTTGCCACGTCCAGACCATGGCGCTCTGCCCATTTCGCCCAGACCCGCTCCGCGGCGGCGATCGAATTGAGGACCGTGCCGTCCATGTCGAAGAGAAATGCAGCGAACTTTCTGCCTGCGAACATCGGGTGCCCTGAGTCTGTTTCGGTGAGGGGATCTGTTTTCGGGGAGGCGCCAAGCGCGACCGCACCGTAGCCGCGATGGCGGCATGTGGGAAGGCGGCATTTCGACGTGACCCGGGAACAAGGCCGGCCCTTGTGGCGTTGAGCGAAAAGTTTTCCAACAATCGTCAAGGGGGAATGCGATGCTGATCCGGCTCGGCTACGAAATCACCATCGACTGCGTCGCCGCGACGCCCATCATTTCGCTGCTCGAAATCCATCCGGAACGGCAATCCGACATCAAGCGGCAGACGCGGGTGCTGACGTCCCCTTCCGTGCCGACTCGAACCTATCGTGACGGCCATGGCAATATGTGCCGGCGCTTCACCGCACCTGCCGGAAGCTTTCGTATTCTCTATGACGCGGCGATCGAAGACAGTGGCGAGACCGACGAGGTCAACACGCTGGCGGGTGAAACGCCGGTGGCGGATTTGCCGGATGACGTGCTGGTGTACCTGCTCGGCAGCCGCTATTGCGAGACGGATCACCTCAGCAACGTCGCCTGGCAGCTTTTCGGCCATGTACCGCCGGGCTGGGCCCGGGTGCAGGCGATCGTCGACTACGTCAACAACCGGCTTTCCTTCGGCTACGGTTACGCACGCTCCACCCGGACGGCCGCGCAAGCGCATGAGGAGCGGGTCGGGGTCTGCCGCGACTTCGCGCATCTGGCGATCACGCTCTGCCGCTGCATGAACATTCCGGCGCGCTATGTGAACGGCTACCTCGGCGATATCGGCGTGCCGGCCGATCCGGCGCCGATGGATTTCTCGGCCTGGATGGAAGTCTTCCTCGACGGCAAATGGTACACGTTCGACGCGCGCCACAATCGGCCGAGGATCGGCCGGATCGTCATCGCGCGCGGCCGCGATGCCACCGACGTGCCGCTGCTGCACAGCTTCGGGCCGCACACGCTCAGCCTGTTCAAGGTCTGGACCTATGAGCAGGAAGGCAAGCTTTTCAATCCGCCGCATCACGGCATCGACCGGACGGCCAGCGCACAGATGCTGGCTTAGGGTCTGTTGAGATTCAGATGAGGCCGGCCTGCAAATGGCGGCTTCCTGCGCTTCCGGTGCTCACGTACGAAGAGTACGATCCGCTCCGGCTCTCGGAATCCGTCCAGTTTGGTCGCTTCGCGCCCGTCTTCGACTCCGACTCGGCCTGACCTGATTCCCAACAGACCCAGCTTCGGTGTTTCATCCCGGCTCATGATCGTCGTTGAGCCGCTTCGGGACAGGCTCCGCTGTGCCGAAGCGGGAAGCGCCGTCATTGCGCGACAATGCTTGGGTCGGCCTATGGTAAGCGATTCCTGAACGGCCGGTCGCCGGCGCTTTCCCGTTTACCTCTCGTTCACCGTCATGTGCCCGAAAATCTAACAAAAACAACAAATTAACCGAGCGTTAAGGCTGTTCTCGCCGCGCTCCCGGCGCGTCTGGCCGAAATCCTGCAGCGCATTCGCCGAGCGGCACGAAGCCGCACACAGTGGAGGCGGAAGGGATGCGGCAGTTCAGAGGTGTCGTTCGTGGGGTGGACGACTTTGCCCGGGATCGCGGGGGTAATTTCGCGGTTCTGTTCGGAGCTGCCGCATCGGTCCTCGCGCTGGGGGTGGGATTCGCGGTCAATATCTCGCAGCTCTACAATGCGAGATCGAGCCTGCAGGGCGTCGTTGACGCCGCTGTGACTTCGACGGCCCGCGATCTCACCCTCGGCGTAATCCAGGAGGCGGATGCCAACAAAATGGTGCAGGCGTTCCTCGACGCCAACAGCACCGCCGGCATCCTGCAGGCCAACCAGATCGTCATCGACAAGCTTACCGTCGACAGGACAGCCAACACCGTGCAGGCGGATGTGCACGTCGATGTCGGTCTCTATTTTCCGCTGTTCGGCACGGACAGCATGCGGCGCGTGACCGGATCGACCACCGCGCTTTATTCCGACAAGACGATCGAAGTGGCGATGATGCTCGACGTCACCGGCTCGATGGCCGGCCAGAAGATCAAGGATTTGAGGGTGGCGGCCGGCAATGCGGTCGATGCCTTCCTCGACGGCCAGAATGCCTCCAATCCCCGGGTCCGGGTGGCAATCGTGCCCTATGCCAATTCGGTCAATGCAGGTTCGCTCGCCGCAAGCAGCGTCTTTGTCGAAACCAAAGCCAGCGAGCGCAAGCAGGCGCCGGGCAATGAGGATCCGAAATATGTCTCGGCGTCGTCGCGCCCGGATAATTGCGCCACCGAGCGCAAGGGCGCCTATCAATATTCGGATGCGGGTCCCGAAATCAGCATGGTCAACCGCGATCTCTATCTGTCCGATTTCGCCAGGCAGAGCGGCACACGCGCCTGTCCGGTTGCAACGGTGCAGCCGCTGACCACGGATGCCTCGGCTTTGAACAATGTCATCAAGAACCTCGATGCGTCCGGCGGCACTGCTGGCCATATCGGCGTGCAGTGGGCCTGGTACATGCTGTCGGAGAACTGGGGCGGCGTGATGAAGGCTTCGGAGCGGCCGGCCAGGATGGACCCGAAGAAAGTCGCCAAGTATGTGATCCTGATGACCGACGGCGAGTTCAACCTGTCCTATTTCGACGCCACCGATCCTAATCAGGTCTACAACGATGCCGGCAAGGTGCAGACACGCACCGCAGCGACGACACTGTGCTCGGCGATGCGCGGCCAGGGCATCGAGATATTCACCATCGGCTTTGCCCTCACCGAGAGGAATGCCAAGTCGACACTGCAGAGCTGCGCCACTCCGGACACCGGGAACACCAAGCATTTCTACCAGGCCGCCAACGGCGCCGAGCTCGATCAGGCGTTTCAGGATATCGTGCGCAACATCGACAAGCTGACGGTGACCAAGTAGCTGCGAGAAACCGCTGAACAGTCGTGTTCAAAAGGAAAAGGCCGCCGCTTCTTGACGAAGCCGGCGGCCTTCCGTGTTTCCGTCCATGACGCGGCTTCAGGCGATAGCCGCTTCGGGCTACCTGCCGCGCGTTTCGCGCCTTAACGGGAAGACTGCTTCCCGAAAGTGCAATCCGCTGAGCTCACGTTATGGAAAACGAAATCACTCGACATCGGATCACCTCCTTTCAGTTTGTTGAACACGCCCTCATGATGGGGTGCGTCGCGGCAAAAGACAAGACGCGGGTTTGAAATAGCCAGGGACCGTGGCTCGCGGCCGCCTTGTTGCGATTGGCCGTCGGCGCAGGCACACTCCGGGGTGAGGAGACTGCTGGCTACTTGGGAGGTATCCGCATGGAGGCAGCCGAAAAAGCCGCTCGCATCGTGCGAACGGTGATCGAAACGCTAAAGCCGGGTTTTGCGGTCAGGCTCTGGACCGGGGAACGCATCGGTCCGGCCACCGGTCCGGTGCTCACCATCAATGACCAGGACATCGTCTGGCAGTTGGTGCGTCGGCCGGTGTTTTCGACGCTGATCGAGATGTGGATTTCCAAGACCGTCGACATCGAGGGCGGGACGCTGTTCGATTTCTACGCGCTGCCCTCGCAAGGCAAGCTCAGGACGAAGCTCAAATCCTTGCCGAAGCTGGCGATCCTGCGCGACCTGCCGGCGGTGCTGTTCTCGCGAAGAGAGATGAGCGCGCGCAGCGATCTTTCCGGTCGCAACCCCTATGTCAGCGGATCGAGCCAGGAAGCGATCCAGCATCACTACGATATCTCGAATGCCTTCTACCGCCTCTTCCTCGATGAACGCATGGTCTACAGCTGCGGCTATTTCACGGATTTCGCCAACAGCATCGACCAGGCGCAATTCGACAAGCTCGACCACATCTGCCGCAAGCTCCGGCTGAAACCGGGCGAAAAGCTGCTCGACATCGGCTGCGGCTGGGGCGCCATGCTGATCCATGCGGCGAAGAATTACGGCGTCGTCGGCCACGGCGTTTCGTTGTCGCAAGCCCAGACCGATCTCGCGCGCGAGCGCATCCGTGCCGAAGGCCTGGAAGACCGCATCACCATCGAGATCAAATCCTATGCCGAACTCACCGGCTCTTTCGACAAGATCTCGTCGATCGGCATGTTCGAGCATCTCGGGCTCGTCAACCATGCGGCCTATTTCTCGACGGTACATCGCCTGCTGAAACCAGGCGGCATCTATCTGCATCACGCCATCACCAGGCGCAGCAAGGGTGATATCAAGAAGACGTTGCGCAAGGGGGCGGAGTACAAGGCGCTGCTCAAATACATCTTTCCCGGCGGCGAGCTCGACACGATCGGCATGACGCTCGGCAATCTCGAGGCGCACGGCTTCCTTGTCTACGACGTGGAGAATTTGCGCGAACACTACGCGCGCACCTGCCGCCAGTGGGCCGAGCGCCTGCAGGCGCGTTTCGACGAGGCGATCGCCGAGGTCGGCGAGGCCAAGGCGCGGCTATGGCTGCTCTATCTCACCGGCTGCTCGGTCACCTTCGAGCGGGCTTCGGCGCAGATTTTCCAGACCGTCGCCACCAAACGCGCGCGCGGCCCGAGCGGCCTGCCGCCGACGCGGGCGGACCGGTATCGGTAGCGACCCGCGAAAGGTGCTGGGGCTTAGGCGGAAATCGTTCTGTCGCGATCTTTCGCGCCCCCCTCTGTCCTGCCGGACGTTTCCCCACAAGGGGGGAGATTGGCAGCTTCGTCGCAGGCGCCGTCCTGCAACGCTGGTGATTGGCGAAAGCGGCGGTGACATCGATCTCCCCCCAGGTGGGGGAGATGGCCGGCAGGCCAGAGGGGCGCGCTGTCCCGCCGGCATCTCAAGGGTTCTACACCAGCTAAACGAACCGCATCGGTGCGCCGATCGCGACGCGCGCCGGCCGGTCGACGGTGCAGTAGACGCCGAGATTATGGGCGTTGTGGCGCACCACATTGCGCAAGATGCCGGGATCGTTGTCGAAACCGTCCTGGGCGATGATGGTGAAGCCGCAGCGGCGGCAAGGCTCCGAGACGGTCAAGAGCAGGTCGCCGACCGCGAGCTTGCGGCCGATCCACTCGGTTTCCGGGAAGGAGCCGTCGACGGCTTCCATGTCGATCAGGATGTTGGGTCGGAAGCGGCGCGGATCGGGCACGCCGTCCGGATGCAGCGTTTTCAATCTCGCCAGCGAGGCGGTGGTGAGCAGATGGATCGGCGCCTTGGTGTAGCGCGCGGCCGTCAATGGGCCGGTATAGTCCGAAGCCGCATTCTCTTTCCCGAAAGGCAGGATCGACGCCGCAAAGCCAAGGAAGGCGGAAACGGCGCGGTCGCTTTCGGGATCCGGCGCCGGCAGCCAGTCGCCACCCGGCACCGCTACTTCGAGCCGGCGATCTTGGGTCAGCCGGGTGCGGATCAGCGGCACTTTGTGCCATTTCGGGCTGCGATCGGGACGCGCGATCTCGCCATCGGAAGCATCGACGAGGCCGAACAGCCGGTCACCGTCAACGGTCGTCGTCCCGATCGAGATGGCATCAAGCGGCTCACCGGCGAGCGAACTCGCCGGGTAACGCCACAGCTGGCGGACGGTGCCGAGTGAGGTCTCGCCGGTCATCAGCCCTTCTTGTTCTGCCGGTTGGCGATCAGATCGTCGACCACGGCCGGATCGGCCAAGGTCGAGGTGTCGCCAAGCGCGCCGAAATCATCCTCGGCGATCTTGCGCAGGATGCGGCGCATGATCTTGCCCGAGCGGGTCTTGGGCAGGCCGGGCGCGAACTGGATCTTGTCGGGTGAAGCGATGGCGCCGATCTCCTTGCGGACATGGGCGATGAGTTCCTTGCGCAGTTCCTCGGTCGGCTCCACGCCCTTCATCAAGGTGACGTAGCTGTAGATGCCCTGGCCCTTGATGTCGTGCGGATAGCCGACGACGGCGGCCTCGGAAACCTTGTCATGGCTGACCAGCGCCGATTCCACTTCCGCGGTGCCCATGCGGTGGCCCGAAACGTTGATGACGTCGTCGACGCGGCCGGTGATCCAGTAATAGCCGTCGGCGTCGCGGCGGCAGCCGTCACCGGTGAAGTACTTGCCCTTGTAGGTGGAGAAATAGGTCTGCACGAAGCGGTCGTGATCGCCATAGACGGTGCGCATCTGGCCGGGCCAGGAATCAGTGATGCAAAGATTGCCGTCGGCCGCACCCTCCAGCACCTTGCCCTCGCCGTCGACCAGCTGCGGCTTGACGCCGAAGAAGGGCCGCGTCGCGGAGCCGGCCTTGAGGTCGGTGGCGCCCGGCAGCGGCGTGATCAGGATGCCGCCGGTCTCGGTCTGCCACCAGGTGTCGACGATCGGCACCTTGCCGTTGCCGACGACGTTGAAATACCACTCCCAGGCTTCCGGATTGATCGGCTCGCCGACCGAGCCCAGCACGCGAAGCGATTTGCGCGAGGTCTTCTTCACGGGATCGTTGCCGGCGCCCATCAGCGCGCGCAGCGCCGTCGGCGCGGTATAGAAGATGTTGACCTTGTGCTTGTCGATGACTTCCCAGAAACGCGATTGCGACGGGTAGTTGGGCACACCCTCGAACATGAGCGTGGTGGCGCCGTTGGCCAAAGGCCCATAGACGATGTAGCTGTGGCCGGTGACCCAGCCGACATCGGCGGTGCACCAGTAGATGTCGCCGTCATGGTAGTCGAAGACATATTGGTGCGTCATCGAGGCATAGACGAGATAGCCGGCGGTGGTGTGCAGCACGCCCTTCGGCTTGCCGGTCGAGCCCGAAGTGTAGAGGATGAACAGCGGATCCTCGGCCTTCATCTTCTCCGGCTTGCAGTCCGCCTTCACGGTGGCGATCTCGTCATGGTACCAGACGTCGCGCTCGGCCACCCAGCCGGTCTTGCCGCCGGTGCGGCGCACCACCACCACGGTCTCGACCTTGGTGCCGGCCCGGGCCGCGATCTCGATCGCCTTGTCGGTGTTGTCCTTGAGCGGGATCGGCTTGCCGCCGCGCAGGCCCTCATCGGCGGTGATGACGAAGGTCGACTTGCAGTCGTCGATGCGGCCGGCGAGCGCGTCGGGCGAAAAGCCGCCGAAGACGATCGAATGGATGGCGCCCAGCCTAGTGCAG
>JAEKLU010000285.1 GCA_019509685.1 Mesorhizobium sp.
CAGAGCTTGGCCCCACATCAAAATCCGAGCGCGACTTTAGCCGTCCGCAGACGGCTTGCAAGCCGGTCCGGTACTCCGCGCTATGCGAAAGCGGATTCCAATGCCTTCCGCCGATGCTGTCTTAGAACGCATCGCCATTGGTATTTATCGCGCGGCGGCAAACTAGGCATCTGAAAGACAGAAGGAAATCCGTCAAACGACGGTCAGGATGCTGACGCAACGTCACGCAGCTTGGCGACAAAGCCAGTTAAAGTCCGGTGCAGCGACTTAAGCTCCTCCGGCTCCAGCGGCATGGCGCAGGCGAGACCCGCCTGCACATCCTTCATGCTGGCGCGCAGCGCCTCGCCCTTGGCGGTCGGCTCGACCAGCACCCGGCGCTCATCGGCGCTATCGCGCCGGCGCGTGACCAGTCCGCCGGCTTCCATGCGCTTGAGCAACGGCGTCAGCGTCGCCGAATCCAGCCCCAGCGCCTCGCCGAGCTCGCCGATCGTGCTCGGTGAACGCTGCCAGAGCGCCAGCATCACCAGATATTGCGGATAGGTGAGACCGAGCGGCTCGAGCAGCGGCCGATAGAGCTTGGTCATCAGGCCGCTCGCCGAATAAAGCGCGAAGCAGAGTTGCTGGTCGAGGCGCGGGACGGCAAAAGCCCCGGCGTCTTGCGGCGCCGGAACTTCCCTGGTTCTCGTTTCGATTTTTGTCGTCATGCAGCCTTTACCGAAAGCGCCACATCGACATTGCCCCTGATGGCGTTCGAATAGGGGCAGATCTTGTGCGCTTCCGATACAAGCGCTTCCGCCGCCGCCTGATCAAGGCCTTTCGTTTCGGCCGCCAGCGCGACGCCGAGCTTGAAACCCTCGCCGTTGGGCAGCAGGTTGACGGTGGAGGTCACCGCCGCATCCGCCAGCGCCAGCTTCTGCTTGCGCGCGACGAAGCGGATGGCGCTTTCGAAGCACGCGGCATAGCCGATCGCGAAAAGCTGCTCCGGATTGGTGGCGCCGCCCGGCCCGCCGAGCTCCTTCGGCAGGGCGAGATCCACCTTGAGCAGACCGTCGCTGGTTTCGCCATGGCCGGCGCGGCCGCCGGTGACGTGAGCCTGTGCGGTGTAGAGTGCCATATCAAATCTCCAAATTATCTTGTACACGATTATTTAGTACACAAGGTAATTGGAGGTCAAGCCCCTCGCTGCTGTGTTTTTTCGCTATCTTGGGGACGGCGGAAATCCCAGACTTCGTCATCCTAGGGTGGAGCAGTCGCGAAGCGACGTCGCGGAAACCCTAGGATCCATGCCGTGGCGTTCGACACGCGCGCAGCGGTTCAGAATGAGAGTAGCGCTAACCAGCCGGTTCTGCACCGTAGCGGCGCTCAGAAGTCGCGGCATGGATCCTCGGGTCTGCGCCGCGTCGCTGCGCTCCTTGCTTCGCCCGTGGATGACGAAGCACTGATGTCACGGCTAATCGCCAAAGTATCCGCAAACACGAAGCGCCATGGTCGAATGCCTTGGCTGTTCGCCAAACGAAAAAAGGCGGCCGAAGCCGCCTTTTTAGAAATCATGCTTCTTGAAATCTTATTCGGCCGGGGTCGCTTCCGCGGCCTTGGCGGCCTCATCGGCGGCCTTCTTCTCGGCGGCTTCCTTCGCGGCCGTCTCGGCGGCCAGCGCCTGCACGGCGGCGATCTTCTCGGCCTCGATGCGGGCCTTCTCGGCGTTCAGCGCGTCGCGCTCCTCATCGTTCAGCTTGCGGGCGCGCACGCCGGTGTTTTCCGAAATACGGGCCGACTTGCCGCGACGGTCACGCAGGTAATAGAGCTTGGCGCGGCGCACCTTGCCGCGGCGCACGATCTCGACGCCCTCGACCATCGGCGAATAGACCGGGAAAACGCGCTCGACGCCTTCGCCGTAGGAGATCTTGCGGACGGTGAAATTTTCCTGGAAGCCGGAACCGGCGCGGGCGATAACGACGCCCTCATAGGCCTGGACGCGGGTGCGGGTGCCTTCGGTCACGCGGACCTGGACGCGCACGGTGTCGCCGGGCTGGAACTCGGGAAGCTTGCGCTTGGCTTCGATCTTGGCGGCCTGTTCGGCCTCGAGCTGACGGATGAGATCCATCTCAATAATCCACTTCTTGTTCTTCCGACAGTCAGAGCGTCCGACACTCGCCTTGCAGTACCATTGACCGCTCGGCTATGCCCTTTGTCTCTGAGACATTTTTGTCTCCAAGACATCGGACAGGGGCGACTACACCGTCATTGTTGACGGGCCCGGCAGATTTTTCTTGCCGGTACGGGCGGGCACATACAGCTATTTCAGCACTTTGTCACGCCCGCGCCAGAGACTTTTTTGCCGGCATGGCCCCATTGTAATACCGGCCGTGCCGGGTTGCGCTGGTCACCGGGGCTTTCTAAGCCTGACATAACACAGTTTCCACGGCGGCATTCCATGTCTGTTCTCGACGCCACCCTGCTTTTCCTGGCGGGCTTCCTGTCAGGCGCCGCCAACGCGGTCGCCGGCGGCGGCACCTTCATCACCTTCGGCGCCATGACATTGGTCGGCCTGCCGCCGATCGTCGCCAACGCAACCTCCTCGGTCACGCAGTTTCCGGGCTACATCACCTCGACGCTCGCCTATTGGGATGACATCCGGCATTTCTGGCGCGGCGCCCTGCTGCTTTGCCTGATCTCGGCGATCGGCGCGCTGGCCGGCGCGCTGGTCCTGCGGGCGCTCGACAATCCGTCGTTTCGCGCCATGGTGCCGTGGCTGCT
>JAEKLU010000127.1 GCA_019509685.1 Mesorhizobium sp.
GCCGAGCATGACCGCATCGAGGGCCTGGAATTCCTCGACAAGGTCATCGACATCGACCAGTCGCCGATCGGCCGCACGCCGCGTTCCAATCCGGCCACCTATACCGGCGCCTTTACGCCGATCCGCGACTGGTTCGCAGGCCTGCCGGAAGCCAAGGCGCGCGGCTATCAACCGGGCCGTTTCTCGTTCAACGTCAAGGGCGGCCGTTGCGAGGCCTGCCAGGGCGACGGCGTCATCAAGATCGAGATGCACTTCCTGCCCGACGTCTACGTCACCTGCGACGTCTGCCACGGCAAGCGCTACAACCGCGAGACGCTCGATGTGCTGTTCAAGGGCAAGTCGATCGCCGACGTTTTGGACATGACGGTCGAGGAAGGTGTTGACTTCTTTGCCGCCGTACCCGGCGTGCGCGACAAACTGGAGACGCTGAAGCAGGTCGGGCTGGGCTACATCCATATCGGCCAGCAGGCCACGACGCTGTCGGGCGGCGAAGCGCAGCGCATCAAGCTCGCCAAGGAATTGTCGCGCAAGGCGACCGGCAAGACGCTCTACATCTTGGACGAGCCGACCACCGGCCTGCATTTCCACGACGTCGCCAAGCTGCTCGAAGTGCTGCACGAGCTGGTCGACCAGGGCAACACGGTTGTGGTCATCGAGCACAACCTGGAAGTCATCAAGACCGCCGACTGGGTGCTCGACCTTGGCCCCGAGGGCGGCGACGGCGGCGGCGAACTGGTCGCCCAGGGCACGCCGGAAGCGATCGTGCGCGAGAAGCGCAGCTATACCGGCCAGTTCCTGAAAGAGCTTCTGGAACGGCGGCCCGGGGGCAAGCGCGAAGCGGCCGAGTGATGGCGAATAACGGCTTGGTCTCCGTCGAAAGCCGTTTCAGCGTGGTCGAGACCATCGATCGGCTGGCCGACATCGCAACTGCCGCCGGTTTGCGCGTGTTCGCCCGCATCGACCATGGCGCCGGCGCGCATGAGGTCGGCGCTTCGCTACGACCGACCGAGCTTTTGATCTTCGGCCATCCAAAAGGCGGCACGCCGCTGATGCAGGACCAGCAACTCGCCGGTATCGACCTGCCTATCAAGGCGCTGGCCTGGGAGGATGGGCACGGCAAGGTCTGGCTGTCCTACAACGATGCCGACTGGCTGGCCGAGCGGCATGGCCTCGGCGACGCCAGCCGCGAGGCCGTTGCGGCGATTGCCACAGGCATGCAGAAAGTTATTTCGGCAGCTGCCGGGGTGGGACAACCATGAGACCTGCTCGCCCCGACGACCTTGCCGTCATCGTTGCGCTGACTTCGGACGCCTATGCGCCTTACATACCCCTCTTCGGCGGGCCGCCGATCCCGGTGACCGAGGACTATGCGCCGCGCATCGCGCGCGGCGAGGTCTGGCTGCTTGAAGATGGTTCGGCACTGGCTGGACTGATCGTTCTCGAGCGCCACGCGGACCACGCCATGATCTTCAGCGTGGCCGTTTCGCCGGCTTTTCAGGGCAAGAAACTCGGCATCAAGCTGCTCGGCTTTGCCGACGAGCAAGCGCGGTCGTGGGGCCTGCCTGAGGTGCGGCTCTACACGAATGCGCTGATGGAGCGCAACATCGCGCTCTATTCGGCCTACGGCTATCGGGAAACGGGTCGCCGGCCCAACCCGTACCGGCCAGGATGGATATTGGTCGATATGGTGAAGCCGGTCGCCAAGGCGGCCTGACCGCATTTGAAACACGGAGGAGGAAGACGATGAGCCAAGGAAAAATCCGCTCGGGCATGGGTGGCTGGACCTTCGAGCCCTGGGACACGTCCTTCTATCCGGACAAGCTCGCCAAGGCTAAGCAGCTCCACTACGCCAGCCGGCAGGTGCCCAGCATCGAGGTCAACGGCACCTATTACTCGAGCTTCAAGGAGCCGACCTTCGTCAAATGGGCGGGCGACTCGCCCGAGGGCTTCGTCTTCTCGCTGAAGGGCAACCGCTTCGTGACCAACCGCCGCGTGCTTGGTGAAGCCGGCGAATCCATGATGCGTTTCCTCGGCTCCGGCGTCGCCGCGCTCGGCGAAAAACTCGGGCCGATCCTGTGGCAGTTCGCGCCGACGAAGAAATTCGATCCGGATGATTTCGAAGCGTTTCTAAAACTGCTGCCAGAAAAGCAGGATGGCGTCGCGCTGCGGCACGCGCTCGAAGTGCGCAACGACAGTTTTATCGTGCCGGAATTCCCAGCGCTTGCGCGAAAATACAACGCCGCGATCGTCTATGCCGACCACGCGAAATATCCAGCGATTGCCGACGTCACCGGCGACTTCATCTACGCACGGTTGCAGACGGGCAGCGACGACAATCCCGACTGCTACACACCGAAAGGCCTCGACGAATGGGCGGCACGGGTCAAGACCTGGGCGCAAGGCAAGCAGCCCGCCGACCTGCCGCGCGCCGATGCCAAGACCGATGCGCCGGTCAAGCCGCGCGACGTGTTCGTCTATTTCATCACCGAGGGCAAGGTGCGCGCGCCCTTCGGCGCCATGGCGCTGATGAAACGGGTGACTGCCTAGCAAGGAGGGCAAGCGCACGAAGATCAATGCCAGGCGCTTGGCTTCCTAAGTCGCCCTGGCATAAGCGGCAAAACCCTCGCATCTTCGCTGCTATCGTAACGTAATCGATACTTCCTTGCTGCACTAATGTACCTACGCCAGGTTGCAGAGGCCCGGCGCCGGCAAGGACGCGTGCATGCTGCTCGACTACAACTCACTGCTTCTGGCCGTCGGCTTCTCCGCCGCTTGCCTCAGCCTTACGTTGTTCGGGACGTGGCTGACCGCTCGTACCGACAAGTTCCTGCTGACATGGGCGATCAGTGTTCTGGTGGTGGTTGGCGAGGTCTTCGTCTATGACGCCTATATCGCCAAGCCCGGACCGGCGCTTGGCGTGGCGACGCTCGCTTTGCTTCTGCTCGGCTTCTCGGTGATGCTCGGCGCCTCGCATCAGTTCAGGACCGGCCGCTCGCCATTGCCGCGCATCGTGCTCGGCGCCGGTGTCTCCTTTGCCTTCACCTTGCCGCCCATGGCGCTCGGCTATGATGGGCTGGGCTTCATATCGGAGAATTTCTTCGCCGCGCTGCTTTTGTTCGGCACAGCCTATGAATATTGGCGGGGTCGGCGCGAAGCGCCTGTGCATCTTGTCGGCGTGGCGCTGCTCTATTCGCTGACCGCCGCATCCTTTGTTTTGTGCTCGGCCATGCTGGTGTTGGGTGGCAAGCTCGTCCTCGGCCACGCGCCGAGCAACTGGGCGGAAGATCTGAACCTCGTCATTGTCATCGCCGCGATGACCGGCATCGGTGGGCTGTCGCTGGCGCTGAACCAGGGCCGGATCGCCCGCCATCACCAGCGCGAGGCGCAAACCGATGCGCTGACCGGACTGCTCAACCGCCGCGCGCTGTTCGACCTGCATGGCAAAACGCCTGTCGGCGCTTTCACGGCCGTTGTGGTTTTCGATCTCGATGGCTTCAAGGCGATCAACGACCAATACGGCCACGCCGCCGGCGACGAGGTGCTGAAGGTCTTTGCCGCGGAGCTGACGGCCAGCCTGCGCCCCAACGACATCGCCGCGCGCATGGGCGGCGAGGAATTCGCTCTCGTGCTGAAGCGCACCATGCCGGAGATGGTCGAGGCCACTGCCGAGCGGATCAGGGCAGCCTTGGCCGTGCGCACGATTGAAACAGAGACGGGCCAGATGAGATGCACGGTCAGTGCCGGCTTCGCTTTCGGCAGCAATGAAGGCGTAAGCTTCGACAAGGTGCTCAGCGCCGCGGACAAGGCGCTCTACGCCGCCAAGCGCGGCGGCCGCAACCGCGTGCTCGACTTCCGCCGCGCCGGCTAGTTCACGCTAAGCTCAAGCCTTCAATGGCGTGATATCACGTCGTAGAAGGCATCGAGATCGACGTAGAAAACCTTGGTTATTTCATCCAGCAGATCATCCTCGTCAAAGCCCTGCGACATCAGGATGTTGATCGCCGTCATGATATCGACGCGCTCGGTGAGGCGCCGTTTCTGATAGTCCTCGACAAAACGCTCCATCGCCTTTTCCCCTGGCAAGATTCTTTTTGGACGCATTGACCGACAATCACTGCGGGGAAGCTAGGAGGACTGGCTTGCGTGAAACTTGCGGGCCGAGCCAGGCCTTCCCCGTTCATCTGCGACTGGTACGGAAAGCGGCCGACTCACCAAGGCCAAGAAAAGACTAGCATGCGCTATTGAGCGCGCCAGAGTTAGACAGGGTTGCGTGGAGGAAATAGTGGACTGACCGTCGTTTAGCGATCTAGGCGAAGTCGAGCGGCCGCTTTAGACTGTCAGAAACTTCCGAACATCGGCCCGGTCGAGGTCCTCGGCTGGCCCGGTATGGACGATCTGGCCGCGATCCATGATGTTGACCTCGTCGGCAAGCTCGCGGCAGAAGTCGAGATACTGCTCGACCAGGAGCACGGCGATCCCGGCCTGGTCGCGCAGATAGCGGATGGCGCGGCCGATATCCTTGATGATCGAAGGCTGGATGCCCTCGGTCGGCTCGTCGAGCACAAGCAGCTTCGGCCGCATCACCAGCGCCCTGCCGATGGCAAGCTGCTGCTGCTGGCCGCCGGAGAGATCGCCGCCGCGACGTCCAAGCATTTGCTTCAACACCGGAAACAGCTCGAAGACATGCGCCGGTATATTGCGGTCGGCGCGCTTGAGTGGTGAGAAACCGGATTCCAGGTTCTCGCGCACCGTCAGCAGCGGGAACACTTCCCTGCCCTGCGGCACGAATGCGATGCCCGACCGGGCGCGATCATACGCCGCGCTCCGGTCGAGCGCCTTCCCCTCGAAGGCAACGCTTCCGCTCGTCAGCCGGTGATGGCCGACGATCGATCTCATCAAACTGGTCTTGCCGACGCCGTTGCGGCCGAGCACGCAAGTGATCTTGCCGGCGCCGGCTTTAAGCGAAACGCCGCGCAGCGCCTGGGCGGCGCCATAGTGGAGCGTGGCGTTGGAAACTTCGAGCATGTCAGCGCCTTCTCCAGAAGCGGAGAAACGACAGGTCGAAGCGATGGAATTGCACGCGCCACACCATGCTCATCTCCCCAGATAGACTTCGACGACACGCTCGTCGGCCGAGACGAAATCGAGCGTGCCTTCCGACAGCACCGAACCCTCATGCAGGCAGGTGACCTTGACGCCGAGCTCGCGCACGAAATGCATGTCGTGCTCGACCACGATCACCGAATGGTCGCGCGCAATGTCCTTGAGCAGGCGCGCGGTCTCCTCGGTCTCGGCGTCGGTCATGCCGGCGACCGGCTCGTCGACGAGCAAAAGTTTTGGATCCTGGGCGAGCAGCATGCCGATCTCCAGCCATTGCTTCTGGCCATGGCTGAGATTGGCGGCGAGCTCGTCGCGCTTGTCGCCAAGCCGGATGATGCCGAGGATATCGTCGATCTGGCGCGTCTCCCCGGC
Organism: Mesorhizobium sp.; assembly: GCA_019509685.1. The sequence continues at coordinate 5,473 of JAEKLU010000127.1, forward strand.
GGAGCGGCGATGGAACAGCGCCGGAAAGATCGAACGCGGCCCCTTCAGCGCCAGCATCAGGTTTTCCTCGATCGTGTGGCTTTCGAAGACGGTCGGCTTCTGGAATTTGCGGCCGATGCCCATCATGGCGATCTCGGCCTCGTCATGGCGGGTCAGATCGATCTCGCCGTCGAAGAACACCTCGCCCTGGTCGGGCCGCGTCTTGCCGGTGACGATGTCCATCATCGTCGTTTTGCCGGCGCCGTTGGGGCCGATGATCGCCCGCATCTCGCCCTTGTCGAGCACCAGCGACAGATTGTTGATGGCGCGAAAACCGTCAAAGGAGACCGAGACGCCGTCGAGATAGAGGATGGTGTTCGTTTTGCTCATGGGGTCGCTCACTCCGCCGGCTGCGGTTCGGGGCCAGAGGCCGACCAGGTGCCGGGCGCGGTCGCGGCGGAGCGCACGATCTTCGGTTCTTCCGCATCGATGCCGGCTTCGGCGGCGACCGAGGCCGCGCGCATCGCTCGGGCATTGCCGCGCCAGGAATCCCACATGCCGACGATACCCTTGGGCAGCAGCAAGGTGACGGCGACGAACAATCCGCCCAGCGCGAACAGCCAGTATTCCGGCAGCATACCGGTGAACCAGGACTTGCCGGCATTGACGAGCAGCGCGCCGATGATCGGCCCGACGATGGTGCCGCGCCCGCCGACGGCGGTCCAGATCACCACCTCGATCGAGTTGGCCGGATCGAACTCGCCGGGATTGATGATGCCGACCTGCGGCACGTAGAGCGCGCCGGCGATGCCGGCCATCACCGCCGAGACGGTGAAGGCGAACAGCTTGACGTTCTCCGCCCGCCAGCCAAGGAAGCGGGTGCGGCTCTCGGCGTCGCGCACCGCCATCAGCAGTTTGCCGTATTTGGAACCGACGATTGCCCAGGTGAGGAACACGGCGAGTGCAAGCGTCACCGCGCTCGCGGCGAAAAGCGCTGAGCGCGTCGCATCGGCCTGTACGTTGAAGCCCAGAATGTCCTTGAAATCGGTCAGGCCGTTGTTGCCGCCGAAACCCATGTCGTTGCGGAAGAAGGCGAGCAGCAGCGCATAGGTCATCGCCTGGGTGATGATCGAAAGATAGACGCCGGTGACGCGGCTGCGGAACGCGAACCAGCCGAAGATAAAGGCGAGTAGGCCGGGCACGGCCAGCACCATCAGCGCCGCGAACCAGAAATGGTCGAAACCGGTCCAGAACCAGGGCAACTCCTTGTAGTTCAGGAACACCATGAAATCGGGCAGGATCGGGTTGCCGTAGACGCCGCGCGAGCCGATCTGACGCATCAGATACATGCCCATCGCATAGCCGCCGAGCGCGAAGAAGGCGCCGTGGCCGAGCGAAAGGATGCCGCAATAGCCCCAGACAAGATCGAGCGCGAGCGCCAGCAGCGCGTAACTGAGATATTTGCCCGTCAGCGCCACCATGTAGGACGGGATGTAGAAGGCGCTGGTCGGTGAAACGGCGAGATTGAGCACCGGCACGACGATAGCCGCAGCCAGCAGGATGAAGATGGTGATGGCGATGCGGCGGTCGGCGCCGAAGAAGCGTTGTGTGATCATGCTTCCACCGCCCTGCCCTTGAGCGCGAACAGGCCGCGCGGGCGTTTCTGGATGAACAGGATGATCAGCACCAGGACGACGATCTTGCCGAGCACGGCGCCGGCATAGGGCTCGAGGAACTTGTTGACGATGCCGAGCGAGAAGGCGCCGACAAGCGTGCCCCAGAGATTGCCGACACCGCCGAAGACGACGACCATGAAGCTGTCGATGATGTAGCCGCGACCGAGATTGGGCGAGACATTGTCGATCTGGCTGAGCGCCACGCCGGCAATGCCCGCAATGCCGGATCCAAGCGCGAAAGTCAGCGCATCGACCCACGGCGTCCTGATGCCCATGGAAGCAGCCATGCGGCGGTTGGCGGTGACAGCGCGCATCCGCAACCCCCAGGACGTGCGTTTCATGACATAGAGCAGCACGCCGAACACCGAGAGCGCGAAGACCAGGATCCACAGCCGGTTCCAGGTGATCGCCAACTGGCCGACGTCGAACGAGCCCGACATCCAGGACGGATTGCCGACCTCCTGGTTGGTCGGTCCGAAGATGGTGCGCACCGCTTGCTGCAAGATCAGCGAGACGCCCCAGGTCGCCAGCAGCGTCTCCAGCGGCCGGCCATAGAGGAAGCGGATAACGCCGCGTTCGATGACCAGGCCGACAAGTGCCGCGACCAGGAAGGCTAGCGGCAGGGCAATGACCAGCGACCAGTCGAACAGGCCGGGAAACGATGTGCGGATCACTTGCTGGACGACGAACGTCGTATAGGCGCCAAGCATGACCATCTCGCCATGCGCCATGTTGATGACGCCCATGACGCCGAAGGTGATGGCAAGCCCGATCGCGGCGAGCAGCAGCACCGAGCCCAGTGAAATGCCGTACCAGATGTTCTGGCCCGCATCCCAGAGAGCCAGCGTCGAATTGATGTTGGCGATCGCCGCCGTTGCCGCTTCCTTGACTGCTCCAGAGGCGTTGGCCTCGACGGAGGTGAGCAGCGAAACCGCGCTGCGGTCGCCACGCGCTCCGATCAGGGCGATTGCAGCAAGCTTGTCTGCATCGGGGTTGTCTGAAACCAGTATCGAAGCGGCACGCGCCTGCTCCAGCAAAGACATGACGCTCGCCACGCTTTCACTGCCGATCGCTGCGTCGAGCGGCCCGATATTGGCGGCGTCCGGCGTCTTGAACATGGTGTCGGCGGCGGCGATGCGGACAGCCGGATCCTTGGAGCCAAGCGTCAACGTGCCCAATGCATCGCGGATGGCGCGGCGCAGCGTGTTGTTGACGCTGATCTTGCTTATGTCGTCCTCGGAAGCCTCGCCTGCCGCCTCGCCGCTCAGCGGGTCGAAAAGCTGGACGTTCTCGTCGCCTTCCTTGCCGACAAACACCATCGAGTCGGCCGTGCGAACGTAAAGATTGCCGTCCGCCAATGCGGCAAGCGGCCGTTCGACAGCTGGATCGCCCGTGGCTGTCAACTCTTGAACGACAGCTCCCGTCTCGGAAAAGTCCGCTACTGTCGCGAATTTGGCGATGATGGCACGCAGATCGGCTTCCGCAGCGCCCGAAGACGACAGCGTCGTCAGCAGGAGCAAAAGCGTCAGGCCAATCGCGTGGAGAATCTTCATCGGCTTTCGGTGACCATTGAAGGTTGAAATGGGCGTCCGGACAGTGGAGGAACTGTCCGGACGCGCGCGGTCTTGGGCATGGACCCGAAGGTCCAGCCCGGGGAGGATCAGTTCGTGCCCTTACCGCCGCACTTGCCGGTTTTGACGTTGAAGTTGCCGCAGCTGAGCGGCGCGCGCCAATCGGAAATCAGGTCCTTGGAGTCGGGCAGGTAGTCGGACCATTCGTCGCCCATCACCAGGCCCGGCGTCTTCGAAACCGTTTCGAATTGGCCATTGGCCTGGATTTCACCGATCAGCACCGGCTTGGTAATGTGATGGTTCGGCATCATCGTCGAATAGCCGCCGGTCAGGTTCGGCACCGAAACGCCGACCATGGCATCGATGACCTTGTCCGGATCGGTGGTGCCGGCCTTCTGGACCGCCTTCACCCACATGTTGAAGCCGATATAGTGGGCTTCCATCGGGTCGTTGGTGGTGCGCTTGTTGTTCTTGATGAACTTGTGCCAGTCGGCGATGAACTTCTTGTTCTCAGGCGTGCTGACGCTCTCGAAATAGTTCCACGCCGCGAGATGACCGACCAGCGGCTTGGTGTCGAGACCGGCAAGTTCTTCCTCACCCACCGAGAAGGCCATGACCGGGATGTCCTCGGCCTTGATGCCCTGGTTGCCGAGTTCCTTGTAGAACGGCACATTGGCGTCGCCATTGACGGTTGAGACGACGGCGGTCTTCTTGCCGGCCGAACCGAACTTCTTGATCGCCGAAACTTAGGTTTGCCAGTCGGCGATGAACTTCTTTTTCTCAGGCGTGCTGATGCTCTCGAAATAGTTCCACGCCG
>JAEKLU010000286.1 GCA_019509685.1 Mesorhizobium sp.
GGTCTGGATGAAATAGCCGGAATCCGAGACGCCGATATGGCTGCGGGCGAGTGCCGAAACGATGCCGCTGGTGGTGGTCTGGCCAACGCCGAACGGGTTGCCGATGGCAAGCACCAGATCGCCGACCTCGAGCGCGTCGGAATCGCCGATGGCGATCACCGGGAACGGCTTGTCGGCGGAAGTCTTGAGCACGGCGAGATCGAGCGTTTCGTCCTTGAGCATGACCTTGGAGGTGAACTCGCGGCCGTCGGCGGTCGCCACCTTCACTTCGTCGGCGTCCTTGATGACATGGTAATTGGTGACGATGACGCCGCTCGGATCGACCAGCACGCCGGAGCCCAGCGAGGACTGCGCACGCGGCTGGGCACGGCCAAAGAACTCCTCGAAGAACGGATCGCCCTCGAAAGGCGAGACCACCTTGGCGGTCTGCGAGGCATAGACGTTGATCACCGCCGGCGCGGTCTGCTTGACCAGCGGCGCGAAGGACAGCTGCACCTCTTCGCGACCGAACGGCACGCGCTTGTCGGGACCGGACGTGCCGTTCTCGCCTTCGACGCCATGCAGCAGGTCGGTCAGCACATCGGAGAGACCGGGATCGGCCGGCTTTGCGGCATCCTCTGCCAATGCCTGCCGCACGGCCGGCGCCGCGGCGAAGGCGGCGAGCGCGCAAATGGCAACAAGAAACAGCCGTTTGAGGTGCATTTTCGAATCCCTCCTGAACGGGCGCCATTGTCCCGACGATTGTGCAGAATGAAAGGCTAATGCACGCAAATGCGGCACTTGTCGCGCAAAAGAGTAAGCGCCAGGTCGAAAATTCGCCCTCACCTGCTCGCGCCTCAAAAATGCAAAAGGGGCCCGAAGGCCCCTTGAACTCGTTGAAGAAAAACGCTGGCCTCAGGCGGCCGCGGCTTCCTCGTTGGCGCCTTCAGCTTCGACGCGAGCGCGGTCGGCGGCGCCCTTGGCCGAGGTGTCGCGATCGACGAACTCGATGACCGCCATGGCTGCGTTGTCGCCCTTGCGGAAGCCCGCCTTCATGATGCGCAAATAGCCGCCGTTGCGGGTGGCGTAGCGCGGAGCGATGGTTTCGAACAGACGCTTGACGACGCCTTCATTGCCGATCTGCGCGATCACCTGGCGGCGGGCGTGCAGGTCGCCGCGCTTGCCGAGCGTCACCAGCTTCTCGACGATCGGACGCAGGTCCTTCGCCTTCGGCAGGGTGGTGACGATCTGCTCGTGCTCGATCAGAGACACGGCGAGGTTGGCGAACATCGACTTGCGGTGGCTTACGCTGCGGGCGAAGCGACGGCCTTTAAAACCGTGGCGCATGGCTCTTTTCCTTCTTCAGTTGTTCAAGAGGCCATAGCCTCTGATGGTTTTCCGCATGACCGTCGGATCGAGTGGCTCACGCCGCCCGATCCTTGGAATTCATGCTCAATATTGGTCTTCGTAACGTTTTGCGAGGTCTTCGATGTTTTCCGGCGGCCAGTCCGGCACTTCCATGCCGAGGTGCAGGCCCATCGCCGCCAGGACTTCCTTGATCTCGTTCAGCGACTTGCGGCCGAAGTTCGGGGTGCGCAGCATCTCGGCTTCGGTCTTCTGGATCAGGTCGCCGATATAGACGATGTTGTCGTTCTTCAGGCAGTTGGCCGAACGCACCGAAAGCTCGAGCTCGTCGACCTTCTTGAGCAGCGCCGGGTTGAAGGCGAGCTCGGTGACGGCTTCCGCCGCGACTTCCTTCTGCGGCTCGTCGAAGTTGACGAACAGGCCGAGCTGGTCCTGCAGGATGCGGGCGGCAAAAGCCACCGCGTCCTCGCCCGAGATCGAGCCGTTGGTCTCGATGGTCATGGTCAGCTTGTCGTAGTCGAGAACCTGGCCCTCGCGGGTGTTCTCGACCTTGTAGGAGACCTTCTTGACCGGCGAGTAGAGGCTATCGACCGGGATCAGGCCGATCGGCGCGTCCTCGGCGCGGTTGCGCTCGGCCGGCACGTAGCCCTTGCCGGTGTCGACGGTGAACTCCATGCGGATCTCCGCCCCCTCGTCCAGCGTGCAGATGACGTGGTCGGGGTTGAGGATCTCGACGTCGCCGACGGTCTGGATGTCGCCAGCGAGCACGGCGCCCGGGCCCTGCTTGCGCACGACCATGCGCTTGGGACCATCGCCTTCCATGCGGATGGCGATTTCCTTGATGTTCAAGACGATGTCGGTCACGTCCTCGCGCACGCCGGCGATGGACGAGAATTCATGCAGCACGCCGTCGATCTGCACGGCGGTCACAGCCGCGCCGCGCAGCGAAGACAGAAGCACGCGCCGCAGCGCGTTGCCCAGCGTCAGGCCAAAGCCGCGTTCGAGCGGCTCGGCCACCAACGTGGTCAGCGTCTTCTTCTTCGACGAGAACTCGATCTTGTTCGGCTTGATCAGTTCTTGCCAATTTTTCTGGATCATAATGTTTCCTTCCTTTGCCCCGCCACCATCCAATCGTGGCGAGCGACACGGAAAACCGCGGAGGAACGCCCTGGCGTTCGCGCGGCGCTCTAAAAATTAGACGCGACGCTTCTTGCGCGGACGGCAGCCATTGTGCGGGATCGGCGTCACGTCACGGATCGAGGTGATGGTGAAGCCGGCGGCCTGCAGCGCGCGCAGCGCCGATTCACGACCGGAGCCGGGTCCGCAGACCTCGACCTCGAGCATGCGCATGCCGTGTTCCTGCGCCTTCTTGGCAACGTCTTCGGCGGCCATCTGGGCAGCGAACG
>JAEKLU010000128.1 GCA_019509685.1 Mesorhizobium sp.
AGAATGGTGATCAGCCGCTGGCCGTTGCCGGCGCTGCGGGTCCCGCCGTCGAGCGCGTTGTCGCGCAGCCAGATGGCATGAAAGCGGGTGCGCGCGCCGTCCTTCCAGCCAAGTTCTATCGTTCTTCCTTTATCGCCGATAAGCGCGTGGGTGAGCATAAGATCCGTTCCTGTCCGCTGCACCCCGGTTGCGGGGCTTCGATTGCACATTGACGGGACGGTAGACATAATTCAAATTATCGTTTTTCGGCCAATGGTCATAAATATCTAATGGCTCAAATAACACTGCCCTTGCCCCCGCTTGACTGGCTGCGCAGTTTCGAGGCCGCCGCGCGGCTGTCGAATTTCACCGCGGCCGCTGCTGAACTCGGCCTGACCCAGGCGGCCGTCAGCCAGCATATCCGTTCGCTTGAAGAGCGGCTGAAACATCCCTTGTTCATCCGCCTGGCGCGCGGCGTCGAACTGACGCCCGAAGCCGCGGCCTATCTGCCGCATTTGCAATCGGCCTTCGCCGTGATCGGCAACAGCACGCGCGAACTGTTCGAGCCGAGGACGATCCAGAACGTGACGATCCGCTCGCCGATTTCCTTTGCCGTGTTGATGATCGCGCCGGTCCTGCCCGAGATGGCAAGCAGCCTGCCGCATGTCCAACTGCAGATCGAGACCATCCACACGCCGGCCGACTACGGCGAACGCTCCGGCATGCTCGATATCCGTTTCGGCACCGGCTCCTTCGCTGGGCGGCAGGCCGACCGCCTGACCCGGGAGACCCTGACGCCGATGGCGACGCCCGCCCTGGCCAGGGTGCAGGATTGGACGAAATTGCCGAAACTCACCGTCGTCGGCGCGCGCGAAATGTGGGGCGAATGGTTCGCTGCCGCCCGCATGGCCCCGACCCTCGGACCGACGCATAAATTCGATAGTTTCGTCGCCGCGCTCGAGGCGGCCAGGCACGGTGCTGGTATGGTGCTCGGCTCACGCCCGCTGGCCGATGCGGCGCTGCGTGACGGATCGCTGGTGACTTTTTCCGAATTTGCCCTGTCGGGCGGCGCCGGGCACTATCTGACCGCTCCCTCCGGCGCCCATCTCAGCAGCGCCGAGGACGATGTCCGTCACTGGTTTGCAACCGTGTTTGGCCAACGCATGGCCGAACTCCAGTCGCCGGCCATATCGGCGATTTCGCGATAAGTCACTGAATTCGCGCCAAACTATTTGCCGACGTGACGCGGCACACGGTTTGCCGCGATACTGCGCAAAGCCGGACGTTCAAGCTTCGGCGAAGGCTCGCTCATCCCAGGCGGCCGGAAAAATCATGGAGGAAATTCGATGCTCGACAAGGCCCCCAACAAGAAGCTTTCCGACCTGCTGGACAAATTTGGCGCGGCCCTTGTCGCCGGCGATATCGACAAGGCGGTCGCCTGCTTTCAGGAGGATTGCTACTGGCGCGATCTCGTCAGCTTCACCTGGAACATCAAGACGATGGAAGGCCGCGACCAGGTACGCGACATGCTGGTGAGCCAATTGGCCAGGACCAAACCGTCGAACTGGGCGATAGCCAAGGACGAGGACGCCACGGAAAACGACGGGCTGCTCGACGGCTGGATCAGCTTCGAGACGGAGGTCGCGCGCGGCTTCGGTCACATCAGGCTGAAGGACGGCAAGATCTGGACGCTGCTCACCACGATGGTCGAGCTCAAGGGCCATGAGGAACCGGCCGGCTTCGACCGCCCGCTCGGCGCCAAGCATGGCCATGGCCGGAATCGCCCGACCTGGAAGGAAGAGCGCGAGAAGGAAGCCGCCGAGCTCGGCTTCAAGACGCAGCCCTACACGCTCATCATAGGCGGCGGCCAGGGCGGCATCGCGCTCGGCGCGCGTCTGCGGCAACTCGGCGTGCCGACCATCATCGTCGAGAAGAACGAGCGTGCCGGCGACAGCTGGCGCAAGCGTTATAAGTCGCTCTGCCTGCATGACCCGGTCTGGTACGACCATCTGCCCTATATCGATTTTCCCAGGAACTGGCCGGTCTTCGCGCCCAAGGACAAGATCGGCGACTGGCTGGAAATGTACGCCAAGGTCATGGAGCTGAATTACTGGTCCTCGACCGAGGCCAAAAGCGCTGTCTATGACGACAAGAAAAAGCAATGGACCGTGGTGGTGCGCCGCAATGGCAAGGACATCACGCTGCAGCCGAAGCAGCTGGTGCTGGCTACCGGCCAGTCCGGCAAGGCCAACATGCCAAGCTTCAAGGGCATGGACACATTCAAGGGCGACCAGCATCATTCCTCGAAACATCCCGGCCCCGACGCTTATGTCGGCAAGAAGGCAGTCGTCATCGGTTCGAACAACTCCGCCCACGACATTGCGGCCGCCCTTTGGGAAGCCGGCGCCGACGTCACCATGGTGCAGCGCTCGACCACGCATATCGTCAAGTCGGACACGCTGATGGAGATCGGTCTGGGCGCGCTCTATTCGGAAAAGGCGGTTGAGAGCGGCATGACCACTGCCAAGGCCGATCTCGTCTTTGCCTCGCTGCCCTACAAGATCCTGCACGAGTTCCAGATCCCGGCCTATGCCGAGATGAAGAAACGCGACGCCGGTTTCTACAAAGGCCTGGAGAGGGCCGGCTTCATGCTCGACTGGGGCGATGACGGCTCCGGCCTGTTCATGAAATACCTCCGCCGCGGTTCGGGCTATTACATCGATGTCGGCGCCTCCGACCTGATCATCGACGGCTCGATCAAATTGAAGAGCGGTGTCGAGGTGAAGGAGATCAAGGCGCATTCCGTCCTGCTCTCCGACGGATCCGAACTGCTGGCCGATCTCATCGTCTACGCCACCGGCTATGGCTCGATGAACGGCTGGGCGGCCGACCTGATTTCAAGAGAGGTCGCCGACAAGGTCGGCAAATGCTGGGGCCTGGGCTCCAACACGACCAAGGATCCTGGACCTTGGGAAGGCGAGTTGCGCAACATGTGGAAGCCGACGCAGCAGGAGGCGCTCTGGTTCCATGGCGGCAACCTGCACCAGTCGCGTCATTACTCGCAGTTCCTGTCGCTGCAGCTGAAGGCGCGCATGGAAGGCATCGCGACGCCGGTCTACGCACTGCAACAGGTGCATCACAAGGGTTAGGCAGGCTCGCCGATCCGTTTCCAGTAGATGAGCGTGCCGGTCAGTCCGCCATGCGGTTTCAGCGCGTAGTCGGGGATCTCGCCGGCCAGCGTGAAGCCGAGCCTCTCGTAGAAGCCAGAAGCGCCCTCCTCGCTGGCCGTGTCCAGCACCAGCAGGGTTTTGCCCTTCTCGATGGCGAGAGCTTCCGCGGCCCGCATCAGGCGGGTCGCGATGCCTTTGCCGCGATGCTCGGGCCGCGTCATCAGCTTGGCGATCTCGGCGCGATGCGGCTGGTTTGGCGGGCAGTCGAGAAGCAGCGTGACGGTACCGACGAGCGCCTCGCCCTGCCAGGCGCCCAACACCGACCTTTCGCCTCGAGCCGCAGCGGCAAGCGAGTTGCGCCAAAACGCCTGCGCCGCATCCGGCGACAATGGATGCATGAAGCTGACCGATCCTCCGGCGGCGACCGTCCCGATCAACAGCTCGGCCAGCATGGGCGTGGTCGCCGCATCGTCGCTGAGCGGCCTGATGTCGAGGCTGTTCACGCTGGTGTTCCTTCCATGGCTGGACTCCGGCTCTCCGTCATTCGAAATGGCTGTGCCGCTTGCGCCGCCGCGCCCGCCGGATTTCGGCGATGCGTTCGGCGTCTTCCTCGCCAAGGTGGCGCCCGCGCTCCAGGATCTCGAGCGTGTATTCCTCATAGGTGAGACCGAGCCGCTCGGCTCTTTCCAGGCGCATCAGCATGATGGCCTGGCTGGGCGCTTTCCAGGCTTTGTCATGCGCGGCGCGCCAGGCGAGGAAGAGATAGGCGTCCCCCTCGCCCCAGGGTGGACCGACATAGTCCGTGAGCGGCGGCCCGCCATTGTGCGAGCGTTTGGGTCGGCGAGGCACCGGGATCAGTCCCTGACCAGCGCCACGAGATAGTCGGCCGCATCCGGCCCGGGAGCGTGGAAAACGCAGTCGCTCGGCGCCCCAAGCGCCAGGCAGTCGCCGGGCTCCAGCCTGTGCACGACGTCTCCCTCGGTGAAGTCGAGCCTGCCGCTGATCAACCATATCTGCTGCTTGATGAAGGCGTAGGACGACGCCGGCAAGCTCACTTTGGCGCCCGCCGGCAGGCTGACCCTGATCAGTTCGAGCGGCATCTGCGCTGCCGGCGACAGATGGCGCCTGACATAGCCGGTCTGGGGATCCCGCCAGGTCGGCTGCGCGTCCTTGCGCAACAGGCCGCCGCCTTGCATCTCGGCTCGCGCGATCAATGTCGACAAGGTCATGCCGAAGGCCGAGGCGATGCGCACCAGGAGCACGGCGGTGGGGCTGGTCATGCCACGTTCGACCGCGCTCAGCATCGCCTTCGAGACACCGGAGCGCTCGGCAAGCTCCGCCAGTGACCAGTCTCGCATCGTCCTTTCAGCGTGTATCCGCCTGCCGATGGTGACGGTAATATCGTTCGCTATATCGTCCATTCGTCCAGTATATCGAAATTGCTTGGCCTGGAAAGAGGGGATTCGATCCAATTGCGCCGATTGGCTTAACGGCGCCTACACCATTCGACATCACCTGACTTTAACCCCGATCGCATAGGGTTGACGCTCCAGGGGAATGGGACAGTCACAATGTTCGTCGAACGCGAAGCCTCGGTTGGAGAACTGACCTCGCAGGAACGTCGCAACGCGGAACTGAACGACAAACGCATTCTGGGCAACGTCGTGCAGTGCGATGGCGCGCGTGCCACCATCAGCGCCTATGCCGAGGATACCGAAGGCGCGGTCACCGGCCTGTGGACCGTCGGCAAGATGATCTCCATCAATCTCGGCGCCACGCGCACGGTCGGCCTGGTCTACGCGATCGGCAAGTCGGACCGCGCCTGGAGCAACGAAGGCCAGAACCCGATCGAGGTCTCGATCGAGCTGATCGGCGAAGTGCGTGACGGGATCGATCCAGGCGCCAAGCCGGTATTCGACCGAGGCATCACCACATACCCGCATATCGGCGCCATCGCGCATCGCATCCGCACCCGCGACCTGCAGGCAGTCTACGATCTCGCCGGGCGCCACTCGGTCACCATCGGCAGCCTGTCGCAGGACGAGTCGATCGATGCCAAAATTGCCATCGACGATACGCTGGCCCGCCATTTCGCTATCGTCGGCACCACCGGCGTCGGCAAATCCACCGCCGTCTCGCTGCTGTTGCGCAAGTCGATCGAAGCGCGACCGGACCTGCGCGTCCTCATCCTCGACCCGCACAATGAATTCGCCGCCTCGTTGCCGGAATATTGCGTGAAGGTCGATTCCAAGACGCTCGACCTGCCGTTCTGGATGTTCAGGCTGGAGGAATTCACCGAAGTGCTGTTTCGCGGGCGCGAGATAGTCCCGGAGGAAGTCGATGTCCTGCGCGACCTGATCCCGGTCGCCAAGAACCTCTATCGCAACCCGAGTTCCGGCAGCTATATCAGGCGCGGCAGCGACGCACTGACGGCCGATACGCCGGTGCCGTACCGCATCGCCGATCTGATCAAGCAGATCGACGAGCGCATGGGCTTGCTGGAGAGCAAGAACGACCGTCCGACCTTGCGCTCGCTGAAGACCCGCATCGAATCGGCGGCGGCCGATCCGCGTTACCGCTTCATGTTCAATTCGCGGCTGATCGAGGACACGATCCACGAAACGATCGGCAATATCTTCCGCGTCCCCCACCATGGCCGCCCGGTGACCTGCTTCGAGATGGCGGGCATGCCGTCCGAGGTCGTCAATTCGGTATGCTCGGTGCTGGCGCGCCTGGCTTTCGATCTCGCTCTGTGGAGCGAGGGCCGGCTGAAGCTGCTGCTGCTTTGCGAAGAGGCGCACCGCTATATGCCGGCCGACGCGCGCCTGGGCTTTGCGCCAACCAGGCACGCTCTGTCGCGCATTGCCAAGGAAGGCCGCAAATACGGCTGCTATCTCGGCGTCGTCACCCAGCGCCCGGGCGAGCTCGACCCGACCATCCTGTCGCAGTGCTCGACCTTCTTCGCCATGCGGCTTGCCAATGAGCAGGACCAGGCGATCATCCGCTCCGCCATCGCGGACTCCTCGGCCTCGACGCTGGCGTTCCTGTCCTCGATGGGGCAGCGCGAAGCCATCGCTTTCGGCGAAGGTGTCGCGACGACGATGCGGCTCAAGTTCGAGAAGCTGCCGCAGGAGTTCATCCCGGGCACCTCGCAACGCGAGCAGACCGTGGCAGCCGAGGAAGGCAACGATGTCGATCTCGCCATGATCGTCGAGCGCCTGCGCAATGTGCCCAAACCGCAGCAGTCCATGGCCTTCGCCGAGACGGTGGACTCTTCCCGCCAGGCCGGCGATGCCGACTATCGAAAGCCAGCCGCAGCGCGATTGCCGGCGGACGAGGATTTCGACCTGCGCTACGGCCTGAAGCCAGCCACCTTCGGCATCCGCCAACAGAACGATTAATCGATCAACGGCGCAGACACTGCCAAATTCCGATAGGGAATTTGTCAGGCTGAGTCGAATGGTGCCGTTTGCGAGAACCGGAGCGGAGCGGACATTAAGTCCGTGAGCACCGGAAGCGCAGCAAACGGCGGCATGCGGCCAGCCTCACGAATTCATCTTCGGAATTTTAGGCGCAGACGCGGTTGCGGCCTTGCTTCTTTGCCTCGTAGAGCTGGCGATCGGCGCGCCGATAGAAATCCTCAGCGCTTTCTTTGTGATCCCAGACGGCAAGACCGACGCTGGTGGTGACCTTCAGCCGCACATTGCCGGACAGAACCGACATGTTGGCGATCGCCTTGCGGATGCGCTCGGCGAAACGGGCAAGCAGTTCGGCGTCCATGTTGGGCGTGACCACGGCAAATTCTTCGCCGCCCAGGCGCGCCACCACGTCGTGATAGCGCGTCATGCCCCTGAGGCACGAGGCGACGGCTCTCAGCACCTCGTCGCCGACATCGTGACCATGCGTGTCGTTGACCTGCTTGAAATGGTCGAGGTCGAGGATCATCAGCCCGACCGGCCGGTCGATGCGACGGAATTCCTCGAGATACTCGCGCAAGGCGTCGTCGAAGTAGCGGCGATTCTGCATGCCGGTCAGGCCGTCGGTGAGCGCCGCCTGCTCCAGCGTCTGTGAACGAGCGCTGAGCGACACCGTCATGGCGCGCAGCTTGCCTTCTTCCCGCACCTGCCCGCGGATCAGCGGGTAGATGAAGAAAGTCCCGAAGAACATCGCCGTCGCCAGCAGCGCTCCGGTCACGAACAGCAATTTGTTGAGGTAGATGATCCTATCGACACGTGATGCGGTATCGAGGTCGGTGGCGATGCCCTGCAACTGGCCATAGGCATGGAATGTCACCAGGCCGGCGGCCAGGATCACGAAAATAAAGACGAAAAAAGCGGATTCCGCCTTGTGGAAACGCATCAACTCCCCGCCGCACTGTAACCTTTGGGGTTATGGCATGGCCGGCCTTACGGAGGGTTAACCGTAACAACCTTGGCGAGAAGAAGGCGCGAAGATTTTAAGGCTCTGATTGAAAATGGTATTGGATCAGACCGCGAGGTCGTCACCCGGCCGCAATCTGCGCCATTCCGCTCCCAGCTGATTCCTGAACCAGGTCGCCTGGCGCTTGGCATATTGGCGGGTTGCGATCTTGGCGCGTTCGATCGCTTCGGGAAATCCTGTTTGCCCGGCCATCGCCGCCTGCAATTCGCGCACGCCGATCGCTTTTAAGGCCGGCAGCGCGGGATCGAGGTCAAGCGCCGTCAGTTGGCGGACTTCGTCGAGCGCGCCCTTTTCGAGCATCTGGTCAAAACGAACTTCGATGCGCCGCACCAGCTCAGCCCGGTCCGGCTCGATCACCAGGAAGCGCGCGCTGCCGCGATCGATCAGCGGCCGGCCGCGCGCCGCCTGCCATTCGAGGATGGAGCGTCCCGAGGCATCGAGCACTTCGAGCGCGCGCACGATACGCTGACTGTCGGTGGCTTTGAGTTGCATGGCGACAGCCGAATCCTCGCGCATCAGCAAGCGATGCAGCCGCTCGGCGCCTTGTTCCTTGAGTTCGTAACGCCAGCGGTCCCGCACTGCCTGCGGAATGTCGGGCATGTCCGAAATGCCCTCGGCCAGCGCGCGGAAGTAAAGCCCGGTGCCGCCGACGAAAATGACGGCACGGCCCGACAGAACACCCTCATCGATCAGCTTCGTCACATCGCGCAGCCAGGCGCCGGTCGAATAGGCTGTCGAGGGATGCACATGGCCGTAGAGGAAGTGCGGCGCGCGCGCCATTTCGGCAGCACTTGGCCGCGCCGTCAGCACATCGAGCACCGAATAGCCCTGCATGGAATCGGTGTTGACGATGACCGCACCCTGGCGCTCGGCAAGATCGAGCGCCAGCGCCGACTTGCCGCTGGCGGTCGGCCCGGCTATCAGGATCGCGTTTTTCACGCGGCCCTCGCCCGCTTGCCCGCCGGAATCTTCGATGCCGCTGATCGCCACAATAGTGTCCCGTCCCGAAGACCGCGCCGTGTCGGCCTCGCTTGCGAATATGGCCTCGCGGGCGGCGGGCGCAAGCGTTGTTCATTGGCTGGCCGAGGACATTGCCTGCGATGTCGTTTTGCCCGAGGTGCCGGACGTCGGCGCATTGACGGCCAATCTGCGCGCGGCACTGGCCTCCGAGCCGGTCGACGTCATCGTTCAGCCGGCGCAAGGCAGAAAAAAGAAGATTCTGCTGGCCGACATGGATTCGACCATGATCGACCAGGAATGCATCGATGAGCTGGCCGACGAGATCGGCGTCAAAAGCCACGTCGCGGCGATCACCGCGCGCTCGATGAATGGCGAGATCGCGTTCGAGCCCGCCTTGCGCGAGCGCGTTGCCTTGCTGAAGGGCCTCGACACGGCCGTGGTCGATCGCATCATCGCCAATCGGCTCACGCTCGCCGCCGGTGGCCGTGCGCTGGTGCGAACGATGCGCGCCAACGGCGTATGGACAGCGCTGGTCTCGGGCGGCTTCGATGTTTTCACCAGCCGCATCGCCGACATGCTGGGGTTCCAGGAAAACCGCGCCAACCGCCTGATCGAGCAGGACGGCAAATTCACCGGCATGGTGGCCGAGCCGATCCTTGGCCGCGCCGCCAAGGCCGAGGCGCTGCTTGATATCGCGGCCAAGCTTGGCCTGAAGGCCGAGGACGCAATTGCGGTGGGCGATGGTGCCAATGATATCGACATGATCCGCCTCGCCGGCACCGGCGTCGCCTTGCATGCCAAGCCTTCCGTGGCGGAGCAGGCAAGGATCCGCATCGACCATGGCGACCTCACCGCGCTGCTCTATGTCCAGGGCTATCGTCGCCAGGAGTTCGTTGAATGAGATCGATGCGCACGG
>JAEKLU010000129.1 GCA_019509685.1 Mesorhizobium sp.
GCAGCCCGCCTCCAGCACGGTTGAAGGCGCTCGGCAAACTGCCCGCGAACCAGCCAAGCTGGCCCCGGCGGCGGCCGCCGCTCTGCCCGAGGACGAGAGCGTCGCCAAGCCTGAGGCCGCCGAGGGCGAGGTTGCGGCGGGACCCTGGGCGAAAGGCGAGGGGAGCCCGGAAGGTCCCACCGATCCGGCCAATCCGGAAGGGCCTGCCGCACCTGTCGAGGCGGCCGCGAAGGCTGCGCGCAAGACCGATGTCGAGACGGCGCTCGGCACCCGCTGGGCGGTCTGGGTCGGCGGCATCGCGCTGGCGCTGGGCGGCCTGTTCCTGATCCGCTACACCATCGAAGCCGGCATTTTCGGCCCCGGCGTGCGCCTCACCATGGCCGGCATCCTCGGCCTGGTGCTGGTTGCCGGCGCCGAATTCATCCGCCGTACCGGTTTCAAAGTGCCGGTGCAGGGCGCGGCCGGCGCCTACATTCCGGCAATCCTGACCGGGGCCGGCGCCTTCATCCTGTTCGGCACCGTCTATGCCGCGCATGCGATCTATGGCTTCATCGGCCCGGCACCGGCCTTTGCGTTGCTCGGCGCCATCGGCGTGGCGGCCATTGCCGCTTCGCTTGTGCATGGCCTGGCGCTGGCCGGCATCGGCCTTGTCGGCGCCATGGTCACGCCGGCACTGGTTTCCTCGCAAGCGCCTAATCCCTGGGCGCTGTTCGTCTATCTGGCGATCGTGCTCACCGCGACCGCCGCCGTTGCGCGCATTCGCAACTGGCGGGCGCTGGTCGCCACGGCCTTCGCCGGCACCGGCATCTGGACCATCCTCTATATGAGCGATGCGCCCGATGCGAACCTCGCTTCGATCCTGTTCATCAGCCTGGCCACGCTCGCCGTGCTTGCCCTCGTCTGGCTTGCCGGGCGGGACGATACCGAGCGCGGCTTCGACTGGCCGTCGATCGTACCTGGATTGTTCATTGCGATGAGTGCGCTCGGCCTGTCCGTCGATCCGGCCTTTGCCCGTGCGGGCGATGCCTTGCATGGCGCGATACTGCTTGCGGCCCTTGTCGGCGTGGCGCTCTACCGGCCGCGCGCGATGCCGCTGGTCTTCACCGCCGGGCTGGCCACGGCAATGATCTATCTCGGCATCATCCCGCCGACCACCGTTGGCGCCGATGCGCTCGATGTCGGGCTCGACGCCCAGCCTTTGGCGGCGCCCGGAGCGCTGACCTTCCGCATCGGTATTGTGCTTGCCCTGATCTTCCTCGCCGCCGGCTTCTGGGCGGCAAGGCGCTTCGTCGTCACGGCGCGGATACGCGCGGCCTGCTGGGCGGCATGGGGCGTCATTGTCCCGTTGGTGGTGCTGATGGCGCTGTGGCTCACCTTCGGCGATATCGACCGCGATCTCGGCTATGCGCTGCCGGCGCTGCTCCTGGTGCTTGCCTTCGCCGCCGGCGGCGAATGGATCGCGCGCGCGGAAAACCCGTCGTTTACCGGCGGCCTGGCCGTGTCCTTCGCGCTGGCCGGCGCCGGCCTCGCCGGCCTCCTGATGCTGCACATGGCCTTCGGTTCCGGCTGGACCACCGTGCTGCTCGGTGCCGCGGCCATCGTGCTGGCGCTGGCGACGCGCTGGCGCTCTTACCCCATATTGGGCTGGATCGCGGTGGGTGCGGTGATCGCCGTGCTCGGGCGCGTCGCCTTCGATCCGACCATCGTCGGTGCCGCGGCGCTGACGAGAACGCCGGTCTTCAACTGGCTGCTCGTGGGTTATGGCGTGCCGGCGCTCGCCTTCGGCTTTGCCGCCTGGCAGCTCGCCCGCACCACCAATGGCAGGCCGCGCCTCGCCATGGAGGCGGCCTCGGCGCTGTTTGCGCTGTTGACCGTTGCGATGCTGGTGCGCCACGCCATGCATGGCGGCGTCATCGACACCGGCACCGTGACCCTTGCCGAACAGGCGATCTACACGCTGATCGCGCTCGGCGCCGGCGCCATACTCGTCGCCATCGACATGCGTTCACCGAGCTCGGTGCTGCGCTATGGCTCGATGGCGGCCGGCGTGGTCTCGGTCGGCCTGATCGCCGTCCAGCATTTTTTGCTACTGAACCCGCTCTTCACGGACGAGTCGACTGGCACCATCCCGGTCTTCAACCTGCTGTTGCTGGCCTATCTGCTGCCGGCAATCGCCGCCGGCGCGCTGGCGCTTTATGTCCGCGACAAGCGCCCGAAATGGTATGCCGCGATGCTGGCGCTGGTCGCGGCGCTGCTTGCCTTCGCCTACGCAACGCTCTCGGTGCGGCGCGTGTTCAAGGGCGAGTTCATCGCCTGGTGGAACGGGCTCGGCCAGCTCGAGACTTACACCTATTCAGCGCTCTGGCTGGTCATCGGGGTTTTGCTGCTCACCGCCGGCGTCTGGCTGAAATCGCAGGTGCTGCGCATCGCTTCCGCCGCGCTGATTGCGATCGCCGTGGTGAAGGTCTTCTTGTTTGACATGTCCGAGCTCGAAGGCGTGCTGCGCGCGCTGTCCTTCATCGGCCTCGGCGCGGTGCTGATCGGAATCGGCCTGTTCTACCAGCGGCTGTTGACGCGGGCGGCGAAAGAGGGGTGATGCCGTCTCGCCTTGTTTGAATATCCAAAATGGAATATATGAATATTCATCAGGAGATATTCATATGCCGCTCTACATTCGCGACGACGAGGTCGATGCGCTGGCGACAGAATTGCAGCGCGAGACGAACGCGCCGAGCAAGACGGAGGCGGTGCGGGCAGCCCTTCGGCACGAGCTTGAACGCCATCGCGCCAAGGTGCCGCTGAGCGATCGGATCGCTAAGCTGCAAACAGAGGCGAAGAAGCTCGGCCTGCCCAACCCCGACTTCAACATGAAGAAATTCACCGATGAGCTGTGGGAAGATTGATGTTTGTCGACGCTTCGGTGATCGTCGCCATTCTCAACCAGGAACCGGGCTGGGAGGAATTGTCCAAACGGCTTTCCGAACCGGTCGACTTCTACGTTTCCGCGATGGTCCGTTTTGAGGCGACACAGGCTCTGGCGTGCGCCGGCGCCGGTACCCGCAAGCCGACCGCTGAAGCCCTCCTGAAGGCGCGCGATCTGGTGGATCAACTGATTGTGGAAATTGGCGGAGGAAATGTATCGATCGGCGAGGAGATCGGTTCGCGCGCCATCGACGCCAGCGCTCGCTATGGCAAGGCCGTCGGCCATCAAGCCGATCTCAATTTCGGCGACTGTTTTGCCTATGCTTGTGCGAAAACGCTCGCCATTCCGCTGCTCTATAAGGGCAATGATTTCATGCTGACGGATTTAAGATAATTCGGCTTTCTCGTTGATTAGCGGGAATAAATTGGCCAATTGCCTCGTTATTCCTGTGCTTGGGTAACCGGAGCGGGTGGTCCGCTTCGTGCTGACTGCTTGCGCCGCGCCGTGAAGGCGCGTTTTATCGGGACGAAAGCGACCTCGAAAACAAGCGGTCATGGACGACAAGAAGGCAGCGATCCTGAGCGAGATACCGCGGTTGCGGCGCTATGCGCGCTCGCTGCTGCGCGACCGCGATTCCGCCGACGATCTCGTCCAGGACTGCCTGGAGCGGGCGCTCGTGCGGCTCGACAACTGGCAGACTGGAGAAAGCCCCCGGAGGTGGCTGTTTACGATCATGCACCACTTGTTCATCGACCAGATGCGCAAGGTCAACCGGCGCGGCGAGGCGGCGATCCTGCCTCTCGAAGCCGGCGAAGCCCAGTCCGCGCCCGCCGATCAGGTCGAAACCATAGCCTCGCGCGAGATCATGGATGCCTTGCAGGCGATCAGCCCCGATCGCCGCGCCGCGCTGGTCATGGTCGCCATCGAAGGTTTCTCCTATGCCGAGGCCGCCAACATCCTCGGCGTGCCAGCCGGCACGCTGATGTCGCGCATTGCGCGCGGCCGCGAGGAGTTGCGCGGGCTGCTCGACGATACCGCACGCCGCCGCTCGATAAGGGTTGTCGAGAAATGACCCGCCGCGACTTCTCCGAACGCGATATCCACATGGCCCTCGACGGCGAACTGCCGGGCGAGGAACGCATGGCCTATGACGCTTGGCTGGAGACCAATCCCGAGATGAAGGCGAGGGCCGCGCGCTATAGCGCCGACCGTGCAGCACTTCGCTCCGCCTTCGCCGGCGTGATGGACGAGCCGGTGCCGGCGAGGCTGCGCCAGGCGGTATTCGGTGAAACGGCAGCGAGAATGCCGGCCTGGCGCTCGCGCTGGTGGTTGTCGGCCGCTGCTGCCGTGGTGCTCGCGGTTGGCGGTCTTGGCGGCTATGCCGCCGGCATCGATGGCGTCGGCAAGACCGACGACAGCGACGACGTGCTCGCCGAGCAGGCGATCGCCGCCCATGTCATCTACGCCGCCGAAAAGCGCCACGCGGTCGAAGTTCCGGCAAGCGACAAGGATCATCTGCAGACCTGGCTCTCCAACCGCATCGGGCTGAAGCTGGTGGCGCCCGATCTGGCCAGCGAAGGTTTCGAACTGGTCGGCGGCCGGCTGCTCCCGGCTGGCCAGGGCAAGGCCGCCATGCTGCTCTATGAAGATGCCAAGGGCGAACGCATCTCGCTGTTCGTCACCGCCGAATCGTCGGCGACGACCAATGGCACCTACACGGCCGAGGCCGATGGCCCGGAGGCCGTCTATTGGCTCGACAAGGGCTATGGCTGCGCCGTCGTCGGCTCGCTGCCGGCCGAGCGCCTGTCGGCGGTCGCCAAGAGCGCCTATGGCCAGCTTGTGGCCGGTATTTCGAGCTGAACCGGTTTCTGGTTTAATGCATGTCGCGCAAAAGTGGCCTCGGTTTTGCGACGACGACATGCATCAAGCAAAGACCTGAAGCGCGTCGCGTGAATTCGTTCGACGCGACACGCTTCAGGCAGCCGGCGGTCTTTCAAAACAAGGATGCTGTTCAAAGATTCCGCCCTTCCTTGCCGATGCGGAAACTGTCACAATTCGGCCCTAATCAAGGAGCGATAGCGCTTGATGGATGCCGGTGTTTCGGCCGGTGTCCGCTTTATTGCCGGGGCCTTTCCACAAACTCAATCGAGGTTCTCCCAAGCCCTTATGCCTGCCGAGATCCGCAAGGCCCGCGCATCAGACGTCGATGACCTCGCCGCCATCGAAAAGGCGGTGTTCAGTAGCGATCGCTTGTCGCGCCGCTCCTTCCGCCAGTTGATCGAGCGCGAGACGGCCAACATGCTGGTGGCTGAAAACGAGGGACGCGTCGCCGGCTATGCGGTGGTGCTGTTTCGCAAGGGCAGCGGCGTGGCGCGGCTCTATTCCATCGCGGTCAGCCCGTTCTTCGGCCGGCTCGGCATCGGCCGCCAGCTCCTCGACGCGGCGGAGGATGCGGCCTTCGAGCACGACCGCCTGTTGCTGCGCCTCGAAGTGCGCGAGGACAATGACCGCGCCATCCGCATCTACGAGCAGGCCGGCTATCGCAAATTAGGCCGAGAGCCCGACTATTACGAAGATGGCGCGACCGCGTTGCGCTATGAAAAGACGCTGCGTGGCGACACACCGATCGCCACCGAGGTGCCGTTCTACCAGCAGACCTGCGAATTCACCTGCGGCCCATGCTGCCTGATGATGGCGATGGCCAATTTCGACCATGGCTTCGTCCCCGACCCGGTGATGGAAATCCGTTTGTGGCGCGAGGCCACCACGGTCTTCATGATGTCGGGTCCGGGCGGTTGCGAGCCTTTCGGCCTCGCGGTCTCCGGCTATGAAAGCGGGCTGGCGGCGGAGATCTTCGTTTCCTTCTACGGCGCGCTGTTCCTGCAGTCGGTGCGCAGCGAGGACAAACGCCGCGTCATGGAACTCGCCCAGGTCGATTTCCGCCGCCGCGCGGAACTCTACGGCATTCCGGTCAATTACCGTTCGTTCGGCATCGACGACATCCGCGCCGCCCTGGCTCAGGGCAAGCTGGTGGTGGTGCTGGTCAGCGGCTTCCTGATGTTCGGCAAGAAGGTGCCGCATTGGGTGCTGGCCATCGGCGATGACGGCGACCATATCCTGATCCACGACCCCTGGGTCGAGGACGAAAGGCAGGAAACCATTCTCGACGCCGCCAACATTCCAGTGCCTTACGACATCTTCATGAACATGGCGCAGTTCGGCCGCGACGGCTTGCGGGCCGCCATCACTCTGGGAAAACGCTGAGACAATGACCTGGGTCATCCTTACCGGCAGGCAGAACGACATCGATCAGGTGGCCACACCCCACAAGATCATCACCAACCGCGACTACCTCGCCCATCCCGCGCTGTTTCGCGGCCAACGGCCGAAGGTGATCAACCTGTCGAACAATTACGCCTACCAGAGCCGCGGCTATTATGCATCGCTGCTGGCCGGATCGCGCGGCCACAGGGTGATCCCGACGGTCGAGACAATGATCGACCTGTCCGAGCGCAAGCTCTACGAGCATGCGCTGCCGGAACTCGAGCTCGCCTTGAACAAATGCCGCAAGGATCTCGGCGGCGTCTTTCCAACCAAGGTCGCGATCTTCTTCGGCATTGGCCCGTCCAAGATATGGGACCGTTTCGCCAAGCTTCTGTTCGACTGGTTCCGCGCGCCGGCGCTGGAGGTCCACATCAAGGACAGCGCCGAATGGGCGTCGATCCGCAAGATCGGCTTCCTGCCTTTGGCCCGTATGAGCGACGAGGAGGAACCCTTCTTCCTGCAATGCCTGGATACCTACACCAATCGCGAATGGCGCGACACCAAGGGTCGCACGCCGGCCCGCTACACCTTCGCGACGCTGGTCGACCCGCATGAAGAATTGCCGCCGTCCGAAATCTCCTCGCTGCGCTACTGGGCAAGGATCGCCGAGAAGATGGGCGTCGAAGTCGAGCCGATCACCAGGAAGGACCTGGCCAAGCTCGCCAACTATGACGCGCTGTTCATCCGCGAAACGACCTCGATCTCCAACCACACCTACCGCTTCGCGCGCCGCGCCCAGCAGGAAGGCATGCCGGTGATCGACGACCCGCTGTCGATGATCCGCTGCACCAACAAGGTCTATCTCAACGAGCTGATGACCTACAACAAAGTGCCGGTGCCGCCGACGGTGATGATCGCCGGCACCTCCGATTTCGAAGTCGCGGCGCAGACGCTGGGCTTCCCGCTGGTACTGAAGATCCCGGACTCCTCCTTCTCGCGCGGCGTCAAGAAATGCGAGAACATGGCGGAACTCACCACGCTGGCGACCGAGTGGCTGGACGATTCCGACCTCTTGATCGCCCAGAAGTTCATCCCGACCGAATATGATTGGCGCGTCGGCGTGCTCGGCGGCCAGCCGCTGTTTGCCGTGCACTATCTGATGGCGAAAAAGCACTGGCAGATCGTCAACCACAAGGCCAGCGGCAAGCCGGACCAGGGCGGCATCAAAACCTTCACCCTGAAGCAGACGCCGCAGCATGTCGTCGAGACGGCGGTCAAAGCGGCAAAATGCATCGGCGACGGCCTCTACGGCGTCGACCTCAAGGAAACCAAGGACGGCGTCTTCGTCATCGAGGTCAACGACAACCCCAATCTCGACCATGGCTGGGAGGATTCCGGCGAGAAGGACGAGCTGTGGGTGCGGCTGACCCAGTGGTTCCTGGAACGCCTGGAACGACCGGATAAGTAGAGGAATTGAGGAACTGGGGAATTGAAGAACTGGGGAATTGAGGACGTGAGGAAGTGAGGAAGTGAGGAAGTGAGGACGGATGGCTCGCGGGACGCTCAATTCTTCAGTTCCTCAGTTCCCCAATGAACTGAGGCAAAAGAATGCTGTTTTTCGTCATCGAGGATTATCGTGGCAGCGATCGTAAGGAGACCTACCGTCGCTTCAACGACAAGGGGCGACTGAAGCCGGACGAACTTGTCGTCCATCACAGCTGGATCGCCGGTGACATGAGCCGCTGCTTCCTGCTGGTCGAGACCGACGACGTCACGATCCTGCAGCGCTGGGCCATCGAGTGGAACGACCTGGTCGAGTTCGAGATCATCCCGGTGGCGACCAACAAGGACATGGTCGCGGCCTTGGCCGGGCACCTCTAGGCAATCAGCGCCGGCGATTTGACCGCGCGCACGCATTCCCCGATCAGCCATTCCCGGAACGCGGCCACGACATCGCGTCTTGCACTGCGTTCGGGGATCGTCAGGCAATAGGGCTGGCGCAGTTCCAACGCTCGGGCGGCGGGCCGAACCAGCCTGCCGTCTTCCAGCGCCTGGGCGCAGTAGATGCCTTGCGCCAGCGCCACGCCCAGTCCCGAAATGGCAAGGTCGAGCGCCGCCCGCGACGAATTGGCCGACAGGCCGCGCTGCGCCGATCGGGCGGGCTCGATGCCTGCCGCCTCGAACCAGTTGCGCCAGGACGGAAAGGATGCGCCGGTCGGCCCCCAGTCGGTGTGGATCAGCGGCATGCCGGCGAGGGCCGAGGATTTGACCCTGTCGGCAACCCCCGACGCGCAGACCGGGTAGACGGCGTCCCTGACGATCTCCTCCGTCGGATGCTCGCGATAATGCGGCCCGTAGGAGAGCCGGATATCGATCAGTTCGCGGTCGAACGGCACGGGGTCATCGTCGCCTCTCAGCGAAATGTCGGCGGCGCCGTGTGTCCGGACAAAGCCGGCGAGGCGCTCGGAAAGCCAGCCCATCGCCATCGATGGCGGCACCGAGATGACCAACCTCGGTCGGAAGGCATCGCCGCCGACATCGCGCGCGACGCTGCCGATCTCCTGGAACGCCATGGTGAGCCGGGGCAGCATCTCGACGCCGGCTTCGGTCAGCACGACGCGCCGGTTGACGCGATGGAACAATTTTCGACCGAGCTGTTCCTCGACGGTGCGGATCAGCTGGCTCACGGCCGCCGCCGAGACCGACAATTCGTCGGCCGCGGCGGCGAAGCTGCCGGTGCGTGCGGCGGTCTCGAAAGCCTGGAGTCCGCGTAATGAGGGAAGGGCGACCATGGACCATCAGTTAGATAAGTTCAGCTTATCTATTTTGCAGAAATCCTCGTTTTTCGAAAGGTTTCTTTTCGGAGTAAAGCTTGCTCATGAGCACGATCGATCACCACGACGCCGTCGACCACCGTCAGATCATCGCTTCGCTGACCAATGAGCAGCGCAGCCGGCTGACCGGCAAGTCGGACGGGCCGGGCGCTATCCAGTTCGGCCTGCATTTCGGCGCGATCATCGTTCTTGGCGCGCTGATCGCGGCCAAGGTGCCGTATTGGCCGGTGCTGATGCTGCCCCAAGGCATCCTGATCGTCTTCCTGTTCACGCTGCTGCACGAGACGGTGCACAGGACGGCCTTCGAAACCCAGTGGCTCAACGACGCGGTGGCGCGGCTATGCAGCCTGGCGATCGCGCTGCCCGCCGACTGGTTTCGTTACTTCCACTTCGCCCACCACCGCTTCACCCAGGAAACCCGAGACGATGCGGCAATACATCGTCCACGTCTCAGGCTTGCCGGTATGGCGCGGCCACTTGATGACCCTCTACACCAATTCGACCGGCGGCTGCCGCGACAGCTATGTGCCGCCCAAGGGGCTGCCTAAGGTGAAGGCCGAGGCGCGGGCGATGATCGCGTTCTATCTGGCGGTCCTGGCGCTTGCCGTGTGGTTCAAGGCAAGTGTGCTGCTCTATGTGTGGATTGTGCCCGGGCTGCTTGGCCAGCCCTTCCTGCGGCTCTATCTGCTGGCAGAGCATGGCCGCTGCCC
>JAEKLU010000130.1 GCA_019509685.1 Mesorhizobium sp.
CGATGACAATTGCGTCGTGCATCATCTGGCGCCGGGCGCGCTGGCGCCGACAAAAGCTTGGGTGAACAGGCCCCGGCGACCCTCGATCACCGGCTTTCCCCCTGACGCCTGCCACAATTGTGAAAGTTCCGTGCCGCGGAAACCGGCGCGGACACTTTGCGCCGCGTCGTTCAGTGTCACCGCGCAGGCGCCGATCAATGGGAGCAATCGTGTCGCGACGAGTGGCACCCTTCCCCTCAGCGGCTCCGTCGCAACGAGCACCTGGGCCATCGTCATGATCCGGGAAAACAGCTCCAGGAGGCGCGTGTCGTCGAAATGATGGAGGATGAGGTTGGCGCAGACAAGATCGAAGGGCCTGTCTCCTGTCCACTCGAATATATCGGCGGTTACGGGTTGCGCCCGCCAGCCGAATTTGGCGAAAGCGTCGCACACATCCTTTCCGATCAGGCCGATCCTGTCGACCATGACGATCTCGACATTGGGCCAGCGCCGCGCCATCAGCCGCGCCACCGTCAGCATGAACTTTCCGTCACCGGCGCCTATTTCGAGGATGCGCAGCGGCTGCGTTTGCACGTTCGCGCGCAAGAGCGATGCCATGAACCTGGCCTGGAACATCAACGCATTGATCCAAACGAGATCACGGCGCGATGCGATCGCACGAGGATCGTCGGGCGGAAGGCCGTCGAGGAGCTCTGTCTCCAGATGCCGGATGTTTATGTCGGTCATGCGATGGATCGGAAATCCGGGGCTTCAGCCGGCAATCCGGCAAATGGAATTCGGTCGCACCCTTATGGCCGCGCGCTGTTCATGGCGGAACCCGCATGTGGACTCAAACCGGGATAGCGAAGCCGAACGGCTGTCCCTTTCATACAAGATTGGAGGTTTGTATCACAGTCTGCTAATGAGAAATATCGGCGGCGCGCAATAAAACACCTTATGCCAACGTTTGCCTCAGGAAACGCTTCCCCAATTCCTAGACCTCTTGTGAGACCCGACTGGGCTCATTGTCGGAGCAATTTTGTCCCCTAACGCCTATCTGAATCGCATTGCCACGTCAGTACCGGAACACGACGTGCATCAGTTCTACCTCCGCTATGGAGCTTCGCTGCTTGAAGACGATCCCTCGCGCCTCGCGCTCTTCGAGCGAATGGTCGCCCTCGCCGGCATAGAACATCGCTATTCCTGCTTTGCGCCCGCCGACGATCCGCGCGGTGGGGCAATCGACCGCGACGGCACCTCGGTCAGGGGCTCGTTCGCCAGCACCGCAATCCGTATGGAGATGTACGAGGCGGCCGCGCCGGAGCTTGCGCAAAAGGCCGTCGAAAAGCTGCTGGCCGACGACGACCGCTCGACGATCACGCATTTGATCGTGACGAGCTGCACCGGCTTTTCGGCGCCTGGCATCGACCTCGACCTGGTGCAGCGATGCGGCCTGCCAACGTCGGTCGAGCGCACCATCGTCGGCTTCATGGGATGCTATGCCGCAATCAACGCCTTGAAGCTGTCACGCCATATCGTGCGCTCCCAGCCGAAAGCCCGCGTGCTGATCGTCAATATCGAATTGTGCACGCTGCATTTCAGGGAAGCCACCGAGCTTGAGAAGCTGATCTCGTTCAGCCTGTGGGGCGACGGGTGCGCGGCGGCGCTGGTCACGGCCGAGCCGTACGGCATCCTGCTCGAAAGCTTCCACGCCATCGTGGCGGTGGAGCGCAAGGAGTTGATGAGCTGGCACATCCGCGACGACGGTTTTGACATGGTGCTGTCCGGCCAGGTTCCCGGCGCGGTGCGCGAGACGCTGCGCAACGACCATCCGGCCATCCTCGGCGGCAGGCCTGCCAGGGAGATCGATTTATGGGCGGTGCATCCCGGCGGCCGCTCCGTGCTCGACGCGGTCGAGCGGGCGCTCAAACTCGAGCCGACCGCGCTCGCCGCATCGCGCGAAGTTCTGCGGCGATACGGCAACATGTCGTCGGCAACCGTCATGTTCGTGATGGCCGAAATGCTTAAGGAGCCGTCGGGCCTGCTCGGCTGCGGCATGGCGTTCGGGCCGGGATTGACCACCGAGACCATGATGTTCCGGACTGCCTGATGAAGGTCCTGCGCGAAAACATCTCGCTCGCAGCCCGCCGGCTGGTGCCGTATTTGCCGTATCCGCACTTCATGTGCGTGGCACCTCTTGAGGCCGTGCTGCGGGTGCTGTGGCGCGCGCAAGGCCAGATCCCTCCCGCTTATTGGCCGCACCTGGTTCTCCTGCTCCTGCTTTCGGCGATCAGCACCGTCGTCTCCCTGCCGGAGCGCGTAGTCGTCGGGGCATGGCTGCGGCTGCGCCCTCCCCGGATGAAACGGGATAACGCCCCTGTGTTCGTTCTCGGCTACTTCCGATCCGGGACGACGTTCCTGCAGAACCTGCTGGCGGCCGATCCCTGCCTGAGATCGCCGAGCTGGCCGCAGGTCCTGGCGCCGCAGACATTTGTCCTCGGCTGGGTTGTCCTGCGCTATCTTTTCGTACCCTTGCTGCCGTTGACGCGCCTCAACGCAGTGGTGCCGGTCGGCGCCGGGCTGCCAGCGGAGGACGACTTCGCGTTGAACAATATGGGTGGGATGTCCGTCCTCGCGGGACGCGCCCTGCTTCCCCGCAGGCAGGCCTTCTTCAATCGATATCACGATCTCGACGCGCTTTCGGCGAACGAGTTCAGCCGCTGGCGCTCACATCAATTGGCTTTCGTCCGGAAGCTTACGCTCGTTGCCGGCGGGCGGCGGCTTGTGCTCAAGTCGCCGAGCCATACGGCGCGCGTCCGCTACCTCCGCGAATTGTTTCCGGGCGCCAAGTTCGTCCACATCTCCCGTTCGCCGGAAGCCGTGTTCCGGTCCAACATCCTTTTGGCGCGCGAATTGCAACGTGCGTTCGCCCTGCAGCCGCCGCTGCCCGAGGACGAGCAGGAGGAGATCATCACCCGCGAATATCTCGCGACGGAGATGCACTATCTGGCCGATAGAGACCGCATTCCGGCCGCCGACCTCGCGGAAGTGCGGCTGCAGGATCTCACCGCCGATCCGGTGGGCGAGATGAAGCGTATCTACCGCGAACTGGGCCTGCCATTTCCCCCCGGCTGCGAGGAGCGGATGCAGCAGGTCGCCGCGGCGTTCGTCAAACAGGCGCGTAACCGCCATCCCGGCCTGACGGAAAGGCAGAAAGCGCGGGTAACACGCCTCGAACCGCTCGCTGCCGCTTTTGGGCATGCGCCTGCGCAGGCTTCCGAGAGGCTCGATGTTGACAGCCAACAGCGCATTGGATGACATAGGATCATGACAGCAGCCCTATGGTCGCGCGCAAGCTGGGCAGCGTTGGCCCGGCTGTTGTTCGTCTCCGTGCTACTCGCGATCTGCGCCCCATCGCTTTCGGCGGTTGCCGATGAGCAGAGTGACGCGGTCAAGTTGGTTGAGACTGTGCGCCAGGCGGCGATTGCGCTTGGCCACGGTGGCTCCGCCGAGGGACAGCTCCGCTCGATCTCCGCGGCGTTCGATGGCAGGGGAATCGCCCAAGCCGTGCTCGGGACGTATTGGCGCCGCGCGAGTGCGGACGACCGCGCCTCGGTGGTCGACGCGCTGCTTTATGCCATAGCGCACAGGCTGGCCGACAGACTGGAGCGGACGCAGGACAAGACTTTCACCGTGCTCGGAACAAAGGCCCTGGCCAACGGCGACATCCTGGTGCGCAGCGAATTCCGCCGGCCGCTGCACGGCCCGACGTCCGTGGACTGGCGTGTGCGCCACTGCCGCGGACAATTGTGCATAGGCGATGTCTTTGTCGACGGCGGTTCCGTGACTGTGCAGCAGCGGGACCGCGTTGCCCAGCTGCTCGCCGGCAATGGCGGCTCGATCCCGGCACTTGTCGCCGATCTCAGGAAAGGCCGGGTATGACTTTTCGCTCGTGCTCATGTCCCTGCTCGTCGAATTGAACAATGTCGGCCGTGACTTCGACGGCGGCCGCATTGTCGCCGTCGACGACGTGTCGCTTGCGATCGAGGATGACGAGACCGTCGCCATTGTCGGCCGCAGCGGGAGCGGCAAGTCCACGATCCTGAACCTTATCTGCGGGCTCGACCGGCCGACGCGCGGCGACGTTCGGTTCGAAGGGCGCGCCGTCAACGGCAGGGCCGCATGGGCGGCCGTGCGGGCCAGAAGGATCGGCATCGTCTTCCAGAACTTCTTCCTGCTCCAGTCCTTGTCGGCGCGCGAGAACATCGAGGTGGCGTTGTTGGGAAACCTCGGCGGAGCAAGCCAGCGTCGCGTTCGCGCGCTCGAACTTCTGGCGCATTTCGGCCTTGCCGAGCGCGCTACGCTCCGGCCGGCCGAGCTTTCGGGCGGCGAACGCCAGCGGCTTGCCATTGCCCGCGCGCTCGCCAACCGTCCGAAGCTTCTCGTTGCGGACGAGCCGACAGGAAGCCTCGACGTGCAGACGAGCCAATCGGTGATGAGCATCATTGGCAATTTGCACCGCGAGTTCGGCACCGCGGTGATCGTCGTGACGCATGACGAGGACGTGGCCGCATTGTGCGGGCGGCGCGTCGAGATTACCGACGGCCGCATCCGTTCGGACAGCCGAACGACGCCTGCGCCTGCGCCGCGATCCGCTAACCCATGACAGAGCTGACCCTTCCCTTGCGCGGTCTTATTGCACGCCCGCTTCGCACCCTGCTTACGATTCTCGGCATCGCACTGGCGGTCGCGGGGTTTGTCGCACTTACCGGCCTGACCGCTGGCGTCCAGCACTCGTTCGCATCGGGCATAGATGAGAACGGCGCGGACCTGGTGGTGAGCCAGCGCGGCGCGTTCAACCTGGTGAGCAGCACCGTGCCCAGGTCGCTGGGTTCCGGGCTTTCCGCAGTGCCAAACGTCGAGGCCGTATCGGGCGTTCTCCTCAACATCACCACCGCCGACGACGCTGCGAATATTGTCATGGCCGGCTGGCCCGCCGGCAGCTTCCTGTGGAAAGACATGCGTCTCGTGTCGGGACGGATCCCTGCACCGGGGGACCAGTGGCCCCTGATCCTTGGCGAGTCGATGGCTACCGCATTGGACAAGCGGGTCGGCGATACTGTCGAGCTCCAGTTCCAGCCCTACCGGATTGTCGGCATCGCGTCGTTCTCGTCCGTGCTGAACCAGAACAGCGCGATCGTTCCGCTCGAAGGCCTGCAGCAACTCCTGTCGCGCGAAGACGTGTTTACCTTGTACGAGGTGAGGCTGAAGCGGCCGCTCGACAAGAACGACATCGCTGTTGCGCGAACCCGGCTCATCGCCGCCGCACCGGGGTTCGAGGTCGGCGACACCGAGCAGTTTGCCAGCAGCATCCGCATCTTCGATCTGCTTCAGGCGATTGCCCGGACAATTTCACTGGTTGTCATGGCGATGGCCTCCGTCGCCGTTGCCAACACGCTTCTGATGGCCGTGAACGAACGGACGTTCGAGATTGGCGTTCTCGCGGCGCTCGGCTGGTCTCCGCGACGGATTCTTCGGCTCATTCTCATCGAAGGCGTCATCATGAGCGCAGCCGGTGGGGTCATCGGGATCATTCTCGGCGCCCTGGCAATGGAAATGGCGGCGAAGACAAAGTTCGCGGCGGGTCTGATCGTGCCTTACCTGTCAGGCTGGTCGGTCGCGCAGGCGCTGATCTTCGTCTTCATCGCCGGCCCCCTCGGCGCGCTCTATCCAGCCTGGCGCGCCACGCGCCTACTTCCGGCTGAGGCGCTGCGCAGGATCTGACGGTGGGTCGGGTTTACGAGCGCATCATGCGGGGGGCAGGTTTGAGAGGGATCCGTGAGTGACGGGCGAATGGCCGCATTTCCGATCCCGGCCAAATAGTCCGCCCTTCCTCTCCACCTCTTGACGAAAATTGGTGCGCCTGTGAGACACATGGCAAATGAGACATTCGCTCCTAACGGAGAAGAGCAACCGGTGGCCTACCTTTGAAGCGCGTTTTTCGATGGCTTGCCGCCGCCATCCTCGCCTCCGCCATCACCGGCTGCACCGGCGTTTCCTATTACGCGCAGTCTGTCGCCGGCCATGTCGAGATCATGGCCGCACGGAAGAATGTTGCGGGCCTCATCCAAAATCCTTCAACGCCGGCACCGTTGCGCGCCAAGCTGACGAAGGCCAGCGCCATACGTCGCTTTGCCACGGACGAACTGGCGGAGCCCGATAACTCGAGCTACCGCTCTTATGTCGACATCGGCCGGGACAATGTGACCTATGCGGTTTTTGCCGCGCCGCAATTTTCGCTCGCGCCGGTGACGTGGTGTTTTCCGGTGTTCGGCTGCGTTCCCTACCGGGGTTATTTTTCCGCGAAATCGGCGGTGGAAAGTGCGGCCGACCTGAAGCGAAAGGGGCTCGACGTCTACATCTCGGGCGTCACCGCCTATTCGACGCTGGGCTGGTTCAGCGACCCGCTGCTCTCGACCATGCTGCGCCAGGACGATTCCTATATCGCCAGCCTCATCTTTCATGAGCTGGCGCATCAGAAAATCTATGTGAACAACGATTCGGCGTTCAACGAGGCTTTCGCGGTCTCGGTCGAAACCACCGGCACCAGGAAATGGCTGCGCGCCACGGGCAACAGCGCCGGGCTGCGGCGCTACGAAGCGAACCGCCGGCGCAGCGCCGATTTTCTGCGGCTGATTGCTGAGACGCGGGTCGAGTTGGCTCAAGTCTACGGCAGCCCCCGTGCCCCGAAGCAGATGGCGGCGGCCAAGGCAGCCACGATCGACAGGCTGCGGGTGCGCTATCGGCAGATGCGCGACACGCACTGGGGCGGATACCGGGGCTATGACGCCTGGTTCGCCGCGCCCATCAACAACGCAAAGCTTGCCGCGACGTCGGTCTATGGCGAACAGGTTCCGGCGTTTCTTCGGCTGTTCGATTTGTGCGGCGACGACTATCCGAGATTCTACGCTGCCGTGCGCCGGATCGGGAATTTGCCCCAGGCTTCGCGCGCGGAGGCGCTCAGGAACGCGGCTACGTGTCATTGAGTTTGATGAGCGAGGTTGGGCGATAGGCCCAGGCCGTGGCGGTCCTGCCGCTGTGAGGCAGGATAGTCGCATATGGCAGCGCTGCCCCTCCCCAGCCTCCGCTTCACTCGGCTGACCTCTCCCCAAGGGGCGAGGTGATTGCCAGCGCTGGCGCCGATCTCTTCTCCCCTCGGGGGAAGGTGGCCGCGAAGCGGCCGGATGAGGGAGCTGGCGCCGCCATCTGCGATTGCCCTCGGCCCATAAGCAAAAAAGGCCCCCTTTCGGGAGCCTTTTCGTAACATCTCCAATTGTAGAGCCCTGCCCTACTTCCCCGCCAGCGCCTTGGCGTTCTCCGCCGTGATCGCGGTGGTGTCCACCGTCACCGTCGCGTCCACCGAGGTCGCGCAGTCGAGCAGGATCTTCTTCGACATGTCGATCGCTTCCTTGGCGCCGGTCGGGTAGGTGAAGGTCGCCGCCCAGTCGCCCTTGGCCACCGCCTCGATGCCGCCGGCAGGTCCGGGCAGGCCGTCGGTGCCGATGATCTTGACGTCCTTGCCGGCGCCTTTGGCGGCAAGCAGCGCGCCGGCCGCCATCATGTCGTTGGAAGCGTAGAGCACCTTGATGTCGGGGTGCGCCTGCAGCATGGCGGCAAAGGCGGTCTGGGCTTTATCCGGAACCCAGTCGGCGGCCTGCTCGGCGACGATCTGGATCTTTGCATTGCCCTTCACGCCTTCCTTGAAGCCGTTGAGGCGCTCCACCGCCGGCGTCGAGCTCGGCAGGCCTTCCAGCACCGCCGCCTCGCCGCCATCGGGCAAGAGCTTCGTGGCCGTGAACTTGCCGGCTTCCTCGGCGATCTTGAAATTGTCGCCGCCGATGAAGGCGGTGTAGTCCTTGCCGGGGTCGCCGACGGTCTTGCGGTCGAGCTCGATCACCGGGATGCCGGCATCCATGGCGCGCTTCACGGCCGGCGTCAGCGGTGCGGCCTCGAAGGGCGAGATCAACAATATGTCGACCTTCTGGGTGATGAAATTGTCGACCTGCGAGGTCTGCGTGTTGACGTTGCCGGCGCCGTCGGCGATCTGCAGCGTGAAGCCCGGCACTTCCTTGGCCGCCGCCGTCAGCTCGTCATTGACGTGCTGGCGATAGGGCTCGGCGTTGTTGGCCTGCGAAAAGCCGATGACGAACTGGCCGTCCTTCGAGCAGGCCTTTACCAGCGGGTCGGCGGCATAGGCGCTGCCCGCGATGCAAAGGCCCGCCCCTGCCAGAAGCGCGGCCTTCAGCACGCGCGATCCTGTTGTCGTTCTCATATCCATTCTCCTCCTCGTCCGGCGGAGATGCCGGACCTTTGGTTACAGTCTCTTCCCGGTGCCGCCGGCCTCCTATCGTCCCAAACCCTCGCGGCGGCGTACGAGGGATTGAAGCACTGCCGCCAAGACGATGATCGCGGCGGTCGCGAGCAGCTGCGTGGCGGGCGTGATGTTGTTGAGCTGAAGGATGTTGGCCAAGGCGCCGAGCATGATGGTGCCGGCCACCGTGCCGACCATCGAGCCAGCGCCGCCGAACAGGCTGGTGCCGCCGATGACGACGGCGGCAATGGCCGTCAACTCATAGCCCATGCCGTCATTGGCGCTGCCGAAATTGAACTGGCCGGCGTGCACGATGCCGGCGAGCGCCGAGGCAAAGCCGGTGATGGCATAGACCGCTATTTTCACCATCGAGACGGGCACGCCTGAAATGCGCGCGGCGCGCTCGTTGCCGCCGACGGCATAGACGTAGCGGCCGAAGCGCGTGGTGTTGAGCACCAGGGTGGCGATGGCCGCGAAGATGATGAAGACGATGGTCGCCACCGGCACGGTGTTGTCGAACAGCCGCTCGCCCAGCACCGCGAACACCGGCGGCGCCAGGCCGGGCCCGTCGCCATAGGAGATGTTGATATACTGGTTGCCGGACACGATCAGCGCCAGGCCCCGCGCGGCCTGCAGGCCGGCGAGCGTCACGATGAACGGCTCGAGCCGGAAGCGCGTCGAGATCGTGCCCTGGACGATGCCGAAGACGATGCCCATGACGAGCACAGCCAGAATCGTCGGGATCAGGCCGAAGCCGCCGGAAATCATCATCGATGCGGTGACGACGCTGGACAGACCGAGCACCGCGCCGACCGACAGGTCGATGCCGGCGGTGATGATGACGAAGGTCATGCCGATGGCGATGATGCCGGTCTCGGACACGGCGCGCACGATGTTGGCGATGTTGTCGGGGTTGAGGAACAGGATCTCGCCGTGGCGCCTGGGCGAGAAGATGATGCCGCCGATCGCCACCAGCACCAGGCCGATCAGGCTCTGGAAGCGCACGACCAGCGACAGCGGGTCGACGCGACGCTTAGGCGCCGACGGCATCGCCGGATT
>JAEKLU010000131.1 GCA_019509685.1 Mesorhizobium sp.
AGGCGGGAAGCTTAATGCGTTAGCTGCGCCACCGACAAGTAAACTTGCCAACGGCTAGCTTCCATCGTTTACGGCGTGGACTACCAGGGTATCTAATCCTGTTTGCTCCCCACGCTTTCGCACCTCAGCGTCAGTACCGGACCAGTGAGCCGCCTTCGCCACTGGTGTTCCTCCGAATATCTACGAATTTCACCTCTACACTCGGAATTCCACTCACCTCTTCCGGACTCGAGATACCCAGTATCAAAGGCAGTTCCGGGGTTGAGCCCCGGGATTTCACCCCTGACTTAAGTATCCGCCTACGTGCGCTTTACGCCCAGTAATTCCGAACAACGCTAGCCCCCTTCGTATTACCGCGGCTGCTGGCACGAAGTTAGCCGGGGCTTCTTCTCCGGTTACCGTCATTATCTTCACCGGCGAAAGAGCTTTACAACCCTAGGGCCTTCATCACTCACGCGGCATGGCTGGATCAGGCTTGCGCCCATTGTCCAATATTCCCCACTGCTGCTTCCCGTAGGAGTCTGGGCCGTGTCTCAGTCCCAGTGTGGCTGATCATCCTCTCAGACCAGCTATGGATCGTCGCCTTGGTAGGCCATTACCCCACCAACTAGCTAATCCAACGCGGGCTCATCCATCTCCGATAAATCTTTCTCCCGAAGGACGTATACGGTATTAGCTCCAGTTTCCCGGAGTTGTTCCGTAGAGATGGGTAGATTCCCACGCGTTACTCACCCGTCTGCCGCTCCCCTTGCGGGGCGCTCGACTTGCATGTGTTAAGCCTGCCGCCAGCGTTCGTTCTGAGCCA
Organism: Mesorhizobium sp.; assembly: GCA_019509685.1. The sequence continues at coordinate 806 of JAEKLU010000131.1, forward strand.
GGATCAAACTCTCAAGTTTTGTAAGACTTTGATTTGGCTTATTTGGTCACGCATGAATCGACGAGAACATTCACACCTAGGCAACTTAATGCCTTGGTAGACTTATTCTCACGAAACGTGATCCGCCAAAGTCTCGTTCGAACACCTTACCCCTGGCGGGATAAGACGTTCAGCAGGACTCTGCCGCCCACGTTTCTCTTTCTTCAATATTCAATTGTCAAAGAACAGACATCGCAGACGCAACGTCTCGGCCCTCATCGCTTTCGGCTTCGGGCCTATCTGAGTGTCGCTCACGCGGCTCTCTTGAATTTCGCAGAGGGCTAACCTAGAAGCAAACTTCTTCGTCGCCAGCGGCGCGCCGCCCTCGTTGGTGAGGCGTATATAGTCGGAGGCCGCTCGACCCGTCAACACCGATTTCGAACTTTTTTGAATTTTTTGCGACGATTTTTTCGGCCGCTATTTTCGATAGCCGACTGCCCCGGCGGAAGCCCCTGGGTCATCCACAACGAGGCCCTATTGCCGCCGCATTGAGGTTCGAAACCGGCCCTTAACAAGGAAGGCGCGCGCGTACATGTGAGGCGCCCGACAACGGGACGACAAAGCCCGCGTAACGCGGAACGCATGATCGGGGACATCGGGCCCGGCCTGCCGCTTCGTTGACTTCAATCGCCGTGACAGGCAAATGTCATGGCCGCAACGAGAACGACAAGCCGTTCGCCTGGGGAAGAAGCAGCCTTTCTGGATGCCAGACTCGGAAGATGTCATAGCCGAACTCGGCAATGAGCCGCCGCTGATCGCGGACGGCCGCAGCGGTCCGCCCGACCGCCGCGAGGTTTCGGCGCGTTGGCTGTCGGGCACGTTTCTCACTGGTGTGACCTCGAGCGTTTTGATGGGCGTGGCCCTGTTTGCCGCCCTTGACGGACGCCAGCAGCTGGCGACGCCGCCCGAAATCGCCGAGCTGATCAGCCTAGCCGGGGGCGGCGATGATTCCGGCGAGCAGGCCAAGACCACCAGGCTGGTCGCGCCGCGCCAGATCGCCCGGGCGAAAGACCGCCGTCGCATGGAAGTGTCGATGGTCACCAAGGTCGGCGACCGTGACGTTATCCACACCATGCCGTTCGTGCAGATCAAGATGGCGCTTGCCGCCGGCCACACCACCAGCCGCCCCTACCCGCCCTTCGACCCGATGCAGGTCTTCGGTGACGACAGCGACGACAAAGCCCAGCCGGCCGCAGCCACCGCGGTTGCCGGCCAGATCTACGGCGCCAAGGTCGAGAGCGAGATGAGCCTGAAGACCGTCGATTTCCCGATCGAGACGGCGGCCTTCGACGAGAAGAGCGATCTTTCCGCCGCCGAGGTGGAGAAGGTGGTGCGCGACGCCGGCACAGGCTTGAGCGACGGCGCGATCCAGGTAGCGGCGTTGCATTATCTCGATCCGCAGCGTTTCGGCGATGCTTTCGCCGAATCGATGGCCGGCTCCTATGACGTGAAGATCACTCAGGAGAACGTCTCTGTGGCGCCGCGCGCCGCGCTGGATGATCAGACGCCGGCCTTCGCCGAGGAAATCATCCCCTTCACCAAGGACACCGACATCGCCGAGGCCTATGCCGATTCGGGCTATACCGGCGATGACGCCACCGGCATGGCCGAGGCGATCGGCAAGCTCTTGAACGCCCCGGCGCTGAAGGCTGGAACCGTGCTGCGCGTCGGCCTCGAAGTGCGCGGCGACGTCGCCAAGGTCGTGCGCACCAGCGTCTACGACAAGACCACCCATATCGTCACCATCGCGCTCGACGACCGCGGCCAGTATGTGCCGGCGCAGGAGCCGGACCCCAATCCCGAATTGCTGACGGCCTTCGATGATTCGCAGCCTGTCGTGGTGCGCGGCAATCTGCCCAACGTCTATGACGGTATCTATCGCGCCGCCTATTCCTACGGCATGTCGAAGGAGATGACGCAGAAGCTGATCAAGCTGCTCGCGTCCGACGTCGACTACCAGTCGCGGATTTCACCGTCCGACCGCCTCGAAGTGCTGTTCTCGCAGCCCGACGGCGACGACCAGACTTCCGACAATTCCGAGCTCCTCTATGTCTCGGCGACCTTCGGCGGCCAGACGCGCAACTTCTACCGCTTCCAGATGCAGGACGGCAGCACCGACTATTTTGATGAGGACGGTTCGAGCGCCAAGCAATTCCTGCTGCGCAATCCACTGCCCGCCGGCAAATTCCGCTCCGGCTTCGGCGCCCGCCGGCATCCGATTCTGGGCTATGTACGCATGCATACCGGCGTCGACTGGGCAGCCCCGATCGGCACGCCGATCATCGCCGCCGGCAACGGCATCATCGAGAAAGTCGGCTGGGCCGGCGGCTACGGCAAGCAGATCATCATCCGCCACGCCAATGGCTACGAGACGTCGTACAATCACCAGAGCGCTTTCGCCAAGGGCATCGAGCCCGGCATGCGCGTGCGGCAAGGCCAGACGATCGGCTATCTCGGCCAGACCGGCCTCGCCACCGGGCCGCATCTTCACTACGAGCTGATCGTCAACGGCACCAAGGTCGACCCGATGCGCGTGCGCCTGCCGGTCGGCAAGGTGCTGAAGGGCGATGATCTCGTCGCCTTCAAGCGTGAACGCGAGCGCATCGACGATCTCTTAAAGCAGGAAGACGGCAACTCGCTGAAGGTTGCCAGCGCCAAGATCGAAGGCTGACCGAAGCAATTCCGGGAAAAGTGCTAGAGCAATTCCAGGAAAAGTGTGAGCGGTTTTCCGTCCGGAATTGCCTAAAAACAAAGAGTTAGAGCGGTTCGCCGTTTCCGTGAAACGGTGAAACGGTCTAAGCGGTTTTCGTTCGAAATTGCGCAAAAAGGCGATTTTCGAATCACTCGCGCGAATTGTCTGACGGCGCCGGCCAGGGCGATGCCTGTCCGGGAACCGTGAACCATGCCGTTATCGACGACAGCAGGCAAAGCACAGTGGTGATCATCGCGACCGCGGCGAAGGCCGAATCGCTTGCCGCGACCCTGACGGCGTCGACATTGGCGGCAAGACTGGACGCCGGTGGCTCGCCGAAACCGGGCACTCCGGCTGCACCGTTCGTCATCCGCGCATAGACGATTGCCGCCAGCGATCCCATTGCCGCGACCGCAATCAGGCCGCCGATGCGCGAGACGGCATTGTTGATACCCGAGGCAGCACCTGTGTCCTTATCCTCGACGGATGTCATGATCGCGGTCGACAGCGGCGACACGACCAGCGCCATGCCCAGCCCCATGACCGCCATTAGCGGAAACGCCCCGGTCCAGAAATTGTGGATACCGGTGTGGGTAAGAAACGCCAGGCCGGCAAAGGCGATGGCGACAACCAGGCTGCCGCTGGCGATAGGAAAACGCGGACCGATCCGGTCGGACCACTGGCCGATCGGGCCGGACAGAAGCGCGATCGACGCCGAGAGCGGCAGGAAGATGAAACCGACCTCGGCCTCGCTCAGTCCCCAGCCGGCGATCATCAACATCGGCAGGTAGAACAGATTGGCCGACAGCGCAAAATAGAGGAAGAAGGTCGCCAGATTGGCGCCTGCAAAGGCGCGGATGCGAAACAGGCTGAGATCGATCATCGGCTCGCTGCGCCGGCGCTCATAAAGGATGAAGACCACGAGCAGGACCGCGCCGATAAGAATAGCCGGGCCAGCCATTCCGCCCCCGCCTTCGGCATTCATCGCAGTGAGGCCATAAGCCAGCGATCCGAAGGCAAGCGTTGCCAGGCCCGCGCCGCCGAGATCGAGGCTGCGCTTTTCGGTTGGCCGGTCGGCCGGGATCTTGGCCAAGAGCAGATAGATCGAGATCAGCCCGAGAGGCAGGTTGATGGCAAAGATGGCGCGCCAGATGCCGTTGCCGAAGGTGGTGAGGAAAAAGCCGCCGAGCACCGGGCCGAGCGCCGTCGTCAGCGCCGAAGCGGCCGCCCAGATGCCGATCGCCCGGCCGCGTTCCTTTTTCGGATAGGCTTTGGCGATGATGGCGAGGCTGCCCGGCACCATGATGGCGGCGCCAATGCCCTGGAGTGCGCGGAAGGCGATCAGCATCGCCGGATTGGGCGCGACCGCGCAGGCCAGAGAAGCGACGATGAACAGCGCGATGCCGGCCACGAAGGCGCGCCGCAGACCGAAACGGTCGCCGGCGGCACCCCCGGCCAGAATCAAAGCCGAGAGCGTCAGCGCATAGGCATTGGAAATCCACTGTGCCTCGGCAAGGCTGGCGCCGAGATTGACGCGCAGCGCCGGCATGGCGATCGCCAGGATCGATCCGTCGATGAAACCCAGCGCTGAAGCAAGAATCGCGGCGACCAGCACGAATTTGCGCTGCGTCTGTGGGCAGAACGTGCCGTTCGCATGCTCGAGCGAATGCGAATCGGCAATGGTTTCATGCGTGGATGCCATAAACCCTGCTTAGCCCTCCAACAGGTGCACAACAACAGCCACAGGATCGTTCTTCTTGAAACCACGGGACACTGGCCGCATGGCGAGGTGGCGCCAATCCCGATGCAAACCGTGATTGGCGTGCTAGGATTTGACCAGAGCTTTGACTGTATGCGCAAAGAGGGGAAGCAATGAAGCGGCCGCTCGAACCGTCGGCGGAAGGACGCGGACGCATCGTCGGAATAACCGATGGCGTCTTCGCCATCGCGCTCACCTTGATCGTGTTGGAGATCAGAGTGCCCTTGCATGAGGCGGTGCATTCGGAGAGCGAGCTGCTCGCGGCGATCCTGGCGCTGGCGCCGCGTTTCCTGACCTATGCGCTGAGCTTCCTGACGCTGACCATCTTCTGGTTCGGCCAGCAGGCACAACACGGGCTGATCGCGAAGTCGGACCGGCGCCTCGCCACGCTCAACCTATGCTTTCTCGCCTTCATCGCGCTGTTGCCGTTCTCCACCGACCTTCTTGCCGATTTTCTCGAGTTCAGGGTCGCGGTGCTGGTCTACTGGCTGAACCTTTTGATGCTGGGCGCCTCGCTTTTCGCCAGTTGGTGGTATGCCGACAGGAATGGCATGATCGCCGAGGAGGTCGATGCGCAAACGCGGCACACCGTCTATCAACGCATTATCAGGGCGCAGATCTTGTGGGCGATCGGCGCGGCCCTTTGCCTGGTCGCGCCCTTGCTCAGCATCGGCTTCATCCTGGTGGCGCAGCTCATCTATGCCGCCGCGCCGCGCAGCTCACTGCTGCGCAACATCATCGGCTGAAGGCCCGCCGACAAACTCCACGGTAACGCCCGGCGACACCAGCTTGGCGAGCTCGCGCGCGTCCCAGTTGGTCAGGCGCACGCAGCCGTGGCTTTCGGTCTTGCCGATCTTGGACGGTTCGGGCGTGCCGTGTATGCCATAGGTGGGCTTGTCGAGCGCGATCCAGACCGAGCCGACCGGTCCGTTCGGGCCCGGCGGAACGGTGAGGATCTTGTCGTTCTCACCCTGCTTGAAGTTGATGTTCGGGTTGTAGGTGTAGTTCGGGTCGAGCGCGATGCGCGACACGGCGTGGATGCCGGTCGGCGATGGCGTATCCGCCGAGCCGATCGTGGCGGGATAGGCCGCGACCAGCTTGCCGCCGGCATCATAGGCATAGAGTTCCTTCTTGGTCTTGTCGGCGACGATGCGCGCGACCGGTGTCGACACCAGTCTGCCGAAATTGGCGACCTTGATGATCGTGCCGGGGCGATTGAAATCGACGCCCTTGTTGGTCGCCTTCAGATAGTTCTCGTCCATGTGGAAGCGCTCGCCGAGCGCTTCGGTGACGGAGGTGAAGCACATGCAGTTGAGCTTGGCCTTCTGACTGTAGTCCTCCGGGATCGAGGCGACGTAAGGGCCAGCCACGTCCTCGGACGTGATCGTATAATTGGCAAAGGCATCGCCGCCGGATTGGGCGAGAGCCGCCTGGATGCCGACCGCGTCGGTCGATTTCAGGCTGGCGCCGTTGATCTGGTTGTAGGCGGCCAGAGCCTTGTCGACATTCGAGCCGAAGCGCCCGTCGATGACGCCTGGCGAAGCGCCACCGCGATCGAGCAGCACCTGCAGCGCCGCCACATCCTGGCGCGCGCCGAGCGACAGCGACGGATCGACGGTGGCCTTGCCGCCGGTGTCTGGCGGCGGCGAAGCCTGACTTTCAGGATCGGTCTGAAGTACCTCGCCCTGACCCGGCTGCGCCGGATCGATCGACGCCTCGTTCAGCGGCTGGCGCTTGATGGTGTTCGACTTCGGTGCCTCGGGATAAGTGGTGGCAGAGCCGTCATCATTATTGGGCGCCGGCGGATAGGCATCGACCGAGTTGTCGCCGTTGGGATCATATTCATCGGCGGGCGGAGGAATGACCCGGCCATTCTCTTCCAACTGACGGCGGCGGAAGCGGGCCATATCCTCCGGATTGTCGAGATAATAGCGGTCATCGTCTTCGGCCGGCACGCGGTCGAATTCCTGCTGGCGCTGGCGGCGCAGGGCGCGACGGTCGAATCGGCTGCCCGGCGGCTGGATAGCGATCACTTTGCCGGTGTCGGCATCGACAAGCACCCGGTTGCCCCTGGCGTCGTAATAAATGTCGATATTGCCGTCCTGCGCGAGCATCAGCGCGCTGTGTCGTGCGGGTCGGACGCCTTGTGCGCCGTCCACGCTAAGCGCGGCGAACGCGCTGGAAGACACCAGCCCGGCGGCTAAAGCCGAAAGGGAAAAGATGGTGCGCAGCATGAAGATCAGGCTCTCCGGTCGACAGGGCTCCTGGTGGGCGAACCCTTCGCCAGCAAACCAGTTACCGAGACTAAGGTTCCAATATGAACCGGGCATGAAGATGGCGGCTTTCCGGCGCCTGCAGGAATATTAGCGAGAGCATGATCCCGAAAAGTGGGAACCGGTTTTCGGAAACGATCATGCTCCAACAGAGAATTAGACAAGCCCCAGTTCCTTGCGTGCCTGCTTCGTCAGCTTGAGGACGACCAGGCGATGGCTTTCGCGCAGATAGTCCTTCAGCGCCGCATCATCCACGCTTTGGCTTGTCTGACGCTGGATCCATTTCATGCCGCGCGAAGCGAGATAAGGCGCCGGCCGGCAACCCGGCTGCTCCTTAAGCACGTCAAAGGCCATGTCGGAGCATTTGAAGGTGACGAACAGCTGCCCACCGGCGTTCCAGCCGCCTATGGCAAACACCTTGCCGCCGACCTTCCAGACATGAGCGCCACCCCACTGCACGACATAAGTCGTCTTGGGCAACGAGCCGCAGAAGTCGTTATAGTCGTCGAGTTGCATTCAATCCCCCTCTTCATCGGTCGGCAGTTTCAGCCGAGCTGCAACGTCCCTGCAAAAAGCAAAGCGCGCCGCATCAGTGTGATGCGACGCGCTTTCTCTCATTTCAATCGCCCCAAGATCAGGCGGCGGCTTCCGTCGCCACCACGCTTGGCTTCGAGCGGAAGTTTAGACGATCCGAGCCAGCGGTCACCTTGACAGACGAGCCGTCGAGGATTTCGCCAAGCAGGATCTTCTCCGCCAGCGGGTCTTGCAGTTCTTTCTGCATCACCCGCTTCAGCGGCCTTGCGCCATAGGCCGGATCGTAACCCTTGGAGGCTAGCCACTCGATCGCGTCATGATCGAGCGACAGCGTGATCTTGCGGTCGACAAGCAGGTTCTCCAGCCGCTTGAGCTGGATCTCGACGATGCGGTCCATATCTTGCCGGCGCAGCCGGTGGAACAGGATCACTTCGTCGACGCGGTTCAGGAACTCCGGCCGGAACGAGGCTTTCACCACGCCCATCACCTCGTCGCGCACGGCATCGACATCCTGGTCGTCGCCGAGATTGACCAGATATTCGGCGCCGAGGTTCGACGTCATGATGATCAGCGTGTTGCGGAAGTCGACCGTGCGGCCCTGGCCATCGGTCAGCCGGCCGTCGTCGAGCACCTGCAAAAGCACGTTGAACACATCGGGATGCGCCTTCTCGATCTCGTCGAACAGCACGACCTGATAGGGCCGGCGCCGCACCGCTTCGGTCAGCGCGCCGCCTTCCTCATAGCCGACATAACCGGGAGGCGCGCCGATCAGCCGGGCGACCGAATGCTTCTCCATGAACTCCGACATGTCGATGCGCACCATGGCGCTGTCGTCGTCGAACAGGAAGCTTGCCAGCGCCTTGGTCAGTTCGGTCTTGCCGACACCCGTCGGTCCGAGGAAGATAAACGAGCCGATCGGCCGGTTCGGATCCTGCAGTCCGGCGCGGGCACGCCGCACCGCCTTGGAAACGGCCTGCACCGCTTCGCCCTGGCCGACGACCCGCTTGCCGATCTCGTCTTCCATGCGCAACAGCTTGTCGCGCTCGCCCTGCAGCATCTTGTCGACTGGAATGCCGGTCCAGCGCGAGACGATATGGGCGACGTGGTCTGGCGTGACCACTTCCTCGACCATGCCGGCCTTGCCGTCCTGGGCCTCGGCTTCCTTGAGCCTCTTTTCCAGCTCCGGGATCTTGCCATAGGCAAGCTCGCCGGCGCGCTGGAATTCACCCTTGCGCTGGGCAATGGCAAGATCGTTGCGCGCCTCGTCGAGCTGCTTCTTCAGATCGGCGGCGAGCCCGAGCTT
>JAEKLU010000132.1 GCA_019509685.1 Mesorhizobium sp.
GCGTCGCCGTTCTCGAACACCTTGCGGACGTCCTCTTCGAGGAATTCCTTGGAGTTCGGATTGGTCAGGCCCGACTTGTAGCTGTCGACCATGTATTTCAGCGCCGAGACGCCGCCGCCATTCTGGAAGTCCGGCTTGCCGTCCTTGAGGAAGTCGCCGCCATAGGCGCTGACCAGCGTGGTGTAGTCGCAGATCGCGGCCTCTGCCTGTGACCAGCTCCAGGCGATCGGCGTCTTCAACAAGCCCTTGTCCTTGATGATCTTGGCCTGCTCGCCAAGCTCTTCCCAGGTCTTCGGCGGCGTCTTGATGCCGGCCTTTTCGAGGATTTCCTTGTTGTAGAACAGGTATTTGGTGTCGAGGATCCACGGCAGGCCGTAATATTTGCCGTCATACTGGACAGTGGTCCAGGCACCGGGCAGCACGCCCTTCTTCATGTCGTCGCCGATCTTGGACGAGACATCGACCAACACTTTGTTGGTGGCATATTCTGCCGGCCAGATGACGTCGAACAGCACCACGTCATAGCCACCGCCGGAGCCTTGCGCGAGCACCGTCTTGTCGTGCAGCCCTTCATAGGGGACGAATTCAAGATTGACCTTGATGTCCGGATTGGCCTTGGTGAAGGCTTCCGTCATGGCGCGCACGTCGGCCTCGCTATAGGCGGCCTGGGCCATGAACAGTGCGTTCAGCGTCGTGTCGGCGAAGGCGTGAGGGACAAGCAGCCCGCCCGCGAACACCGCGCCCAGAAGTGTCTTTCCGATAGATTTCAGCATTTGAACTACTCCCATTTTGCCTTGCCGTCTTTTTTTATCAAAACCGCTCTGACTTCACCATTAAGTCAATTCGCTTGACTTAATTAGTCGATCAATCCTTTAATGGAGTCAAGAGGGGAAAATGAAGGTGCACGACGTCAGCCCGATCCGCGCCAAGAGCGGCACCAACCAGGAAGGCGCAAGCGCGCACAACCGCCGCGTCATGATCGAGGCATTGCGGCTCAACGGCGCGCTTTCGCGTGCCGACCTGGCGCGGGCGACGCAGCTCACCAAACAGGCGGTTTCCAACATCATCGAGGATCTTGAGCGCGATGGCCTGGTCGCGGCGCTGGGCACCGTGCGCAAGGGCAGGGGGCAGCCCTTCACACCCTACCGGCTGGTGCCCGAGGGCGCCTTTGCGATCGGCCTGCAGATCGACCGGCATCTGACGCGCGTCGTGGTCGTCGATCTCATCGGCAATGTCATCGCCCGTGCCGATGCGGGCCTGCCGTTCGACGAACCGTCGGAAGGCGTGGCGATCATCCTTGCGCTGATTGCCGATGTCAGGCGCGAGCTGGCGGGATTGTTTGCGCAGTCCGAGCCGCGGCTGGTCGGGCTCGGCGTTGCCATGCCGGGACCGTTCGGCCTGAAGAACTCCGACAACAAATGGATGATGCCGGCCTGGCAGCAATTTCCGCTGGTCGAGGCGCTTGCGGCCGGAACCGGGCTGAATGTCGGCCTGCAGAACGACGCCGCGGCTTGCGCGACGGCCGAGCGCATCGTTGGCGCCGCGCATGGCGTCGACCACGCCGTCTGCCTCTATGTCGGCTACGGCATCGCGGCCGGGCTTATCCTCAACGGCGAACTCTACAGCGGCGGCAACGGCAATGCCGGCGAAGTCGGCATGGCGTTGCTTTCCCCTGCCGGTCCCGGCTCGACGCCGCTCGAACATCGCGCATCGCTGGCCTCGCTCTATCAGCATCTCGGCCTCGATCCGACCAGGGCAAATCTCTACGAGAAGATCGGCGAATTGGCGCTTGCCGAAGACCCCAAGGTCATGGATTGGATCAAAGACGCCGCCCGCGACCTGCGCTGGAGCGTGCATCTGATCGAGACGATCTTCGATCCGCAGACCGTCATTCTCACCAGCAGCGCTCCGGAAGCGCTGGCGCGCCGCCTGCTGGATGCGATGCAGCCCCTCTTGCCGTCGATTGCCGATCGCCCTGTACGGCGCCTGCCGCGCCTGCAGCTTGGCACCACGGACCCTTGGGCGATCGCCGTGGGCGCGGCGGCCGAGCCGATCAGCCGGGCCTTCGACCCGCGCTTCTCCGCCATTCTGAAGGCTGGGTAGGTTGCGGAATTAGTTCGCCGGCTGCGCCTGACAGGCGGCGAAGGCCGCGTCGATGATGGCGAGCTTGACTGCCTGCGCCGTTACGTATTCACCGTAGAACTCGTTCGAGATCCACATGACCGAATGGCCGCGCTGGCCGAGCCAGCCAACGCTGCCGAGCGTCTCGGCGTCGCGCAACTTGCGCGCAAGATGGGTGCGCGACAGCTTCAACCAGCGAGCGAAATCGCCGACGGAAAGAATGCCGGTCGGGATACGCTCGTTGGCGGCATTCGCCGGATCAACGCCGGAGATCAGCCAGTCCATGACGACGCCGCCATTGTTGAGCCAAGTGAACAGTGAAAAAGTTTGCTGCGGTTCGCGTACCGGCACGGAGGAAATCAGGCCATCCGCGACCAGTGGCTGCAACTGCGCCAGCATTTGCGGCCGCGCCTGGAATGTTTCCAGCCGCTTGCCGCCATCAAGAGCATCAAGCGTGCTCAGGTGAATCAGGACCCAGCCGATCAACGGCTCCAAGGTCATGGCGGGCACTTGCAGCGGGCGAATGCGGCCGTCGTCGCCCGCCCGCCCGACCTCAATGAAATGATAGTGCTGCATTTCCTTGATGAAGGCATGGGCCGTATTTCGGCTCGCCACCTGATGCTGGACGGTGACGTCGACGAAACGCGCCGCCGTCATCTCCTTCCGGTAGTCGCTAGGGTCCCTGCGGAAATGCAAGGCAAGCCCGATATGGGCCATCAACCAGCGTTGCTGGGTGGCAAAGACCGCGGACGCTCGCGGGTTCCCTTCATAGGCCTGCTGCATCGCCCGTGCCTGCGCCTGGATGCAAGCGCCCAGCCCGGGGTGGCTCACAATGTCCTCGAAATTCAGCGCCATCCCCCACAACCCGCGCAAAGTCCCATGACACAGGCAAGCCGATAGCAGTTTCGACGCATACTCGCCAGTACAACCAGCGGTTTTTCGCGCGCACTACCGGAGTGGAGGTCAGCGTTGCGGGAAGCTGCCTAGACAGGCCTCGAAGGCCACGTCGACGATGGCGAGCTTGGCGGACTGGACGGCCATGTATTCGTCGAAGAACTGGCGCGAAACCCACATCACGGAATGGCCGCGCTGGCCGACCCAGCCGATGCTGCCAAGTGCCTCGGCATCATGGAGTTTTCGCGACAGATGGGTGCGCGAGAGCTTGAGCCAATGTGCGAATTCGCTGACCGAAATGACGCTGGTCGGAATCTTGTCGAGATGGGCGTCTTCCGGATCGATGCCGGACATCAGCCAGTCCATGACGATTCCGCCGTTGTTTAGCCAGATAAACAACGAGAAGGTCTGCCTTGGCTCCCGTACCCCGGCGCTCGTCAACAGCCCGTCGCAGATCAAGGGCTGCAAGGTGGACAGCATCTCGGGCCGGTCGAGGAAGGTTGCCAGCCGGGTCCCGCCATCGACGCGGTCGAGCGTCCTCAAATGCGCATGAATCCAGCCGGTGAAGGTCTCGATGGTGGCGGAAGTCGGTCGCAAGGGATGGGCGCGACCGTCGCCGCTCGTCGAAAGATATTCGGCGATGTTGTAGTGCAGCATCTCCTTGAGAAAGGCTTCGGCGGTGTTGCGGCTGGCCACCGAATTACGCCGTACGACCTCAATGAAGCGCGCGGTCGTGAGCTCGGTGCGGCGGTCGTTGGGGTCGCGCCGAAAGTGCATGGCAAGACCGACATGACCGAGCAGCCAGCGCTGCTGGGTGGCAAAGACGGCTGCGAGCCGAGGACTTGTTTCGTAGATATGGATGAGCGCGCGTGATTGCTCCTGGACACCACGTAGAGTGGCTGGATGACTGGCGATCTTTTCGGCACTCAGCGGCATTTCCTGCGGTACTCCATGCGATTCCAAAACAACCACAAAGGAAGATTCCCAGTCTTCGCCGGTCGTGTCCAGTTGCCCATTGGAACAACGACCAAGCATCGTGCATGTTCCCGGCTAACCCTTTGCATCGGTTTGCAAAACCCGTCCCAATAATAGTCCGGCCGGCAAATTGACGAGTCCCGGCGGGCGGGCATAGGGTTTTAGCCATCGGGGCCGCGGGGAGCGCTTCCCGGGAAAAATGAAACAGGACAGGGTCTGGCGTTCGATGCACGGCATCGGCGGTGGCAACGCTTTTGCGCGAGACTTTTGTCCCAGGACCAAGAGTGACTGCGTGATCCATATGGGCGGATCCGGCTTCCGGGCCGACGAAAACCGCAACATCCGACAAGGCGCCCGGCGCCGGTCAGGCGTCATCGGACGGCATGGCTGCGTTCGCGCCGCGGTCGTGCTCGTCGCCGCTTCAGCCTGGCTTTGGCTTCCGGCGGGCGCGTTCGCCCAGACCGCCAGCCAGATCACACCACCTACTTTTCGGCCACCACCCGGGCCGGACACGGCAGGTGTCTCCATCCCCGAGAACAAGGGGTTGGAGGCACCGGCCGGCGCCGAAAAGCTGAAAGTGAAGCTTGCCGAAGTCCATATCGAGGGTGGACTGGCCGAAATGGCGGAAGCGACCCGCAAGATCACAGGCGTGCTTGCGCATCGCACCGTCACCGCGGCGCAGATATTCGCCGCGGCGCGCGAACTGGAGGCCGAATATGCGCGCGCCGGCTATGCGCTGGTGCGGGTCGTGTTGCCGGCGCAGAAGCTGGCCAACGGCGCCACGCTGCGGCTCGTGGTCGTCGACGGCTTCCTCGAAAAGATCGACACCAGCAATCTGCCGGAACGGATAAGGGGTAGGGTCGAGGCGACGCTGGCGCCACTGGTCGGCCAAAAAGGCGTCAAGCTGTCCGTCATCGAGCGAAAGCTCCTATTGGCCGGCGACACGCCGGGCGCGAGGCTGCGCTCGACGCTCAAGGCAGGCTCGGCCAGGGGCGCCAGCGTGCTGGTCATCGACGGCAGATACCGGCCGATCGGCGGGCAGGTCACACTCGACAATTCGCTGTCGCCGTCGCTGCAGCGCTGGTCGACCGGGGTCGGCATCGATTTCAATTCGCTGCTCGGGCTTGGCGAACTGGTCTATCTGCGGGCCGGAGGCTATCCGAACGACGGCGACAACGGGTTGTTCAGCGGCGACCCGCGCAACCGCAACTATGCGGCCGGCATCGTCGTGCCGATCGGCTATGACGGGTTGACGTTCAACCTCGAGGCCAGCCGTACGCGCGCCAATCCGAACGCCGAGCCAGGGTCTCTTGGCTTCGGCAGCGAATTCGAACGCTACTCGGCAAGTCTGCGCTATCCATGGATCCGCAGCCGCGCGCTGACCGTGAGCAGCGAGCTCTCCTTCGACGCGCAGAACGACTATCTCAACGCCGTCACGCCAATATCGCTGCCGATCGCCGAGGACCGGCTGCGTATCATCCGGTTCGGCACCGATGCCACCTGGTTCACGCCGCTCGGCGGCGTCTTTGTCGGCAATGTCAGCGCGTCCTTCGGCATCGATGGCCTTGGCGCGCGCATGGCCGCCGATGCCACGCCGCTCTTGCCCTTGTCGCGCCAGGGCGCCGACGCCACGTTCCAGAAGCTGGAGGTCTCGGCAAGCTACAGCCAGACGCTCGCCGAGCATCTTGGCGTCGATCTGTTCGCCCGCGCGCAGACTTCGTTCGGCAAGCCGCTTCTGCAATCCGAGCAGATCGGCCTTGCCGGTGCGACCGGACTGTCGAGCTTCGATGCCGGCGCGCTGCAGGGCGATTCCGGCTATGTGGTTCGCGGCGAATTGTCGACGCCCTGGTATGTGCCGTTCACCGGCGGCGTGCTCCAGCTTTCGCCTTATGTGTTCGGGGCTGTCGGCGAAGTGCGTCTCGAAATGCCGACGGCGCTCGAGAGCGCCAGCATCATCGGTGCTTCCTACGGGCTTGGCGTCAAGTTCGGCACGGCGTTTGCAAGCGATCCCACGAACACCAGCCTGACCCTCGAATGGGGCCGGCAGCACCGCGATGACCAACAGTCCGACAGCGATCGCTTCTCGCTGAGCGGCGCGATCCAGTTCTGAGGGCATGACCATGCAACGCCGAGCCTTCCCATCGCTTCTCTTCAACCGCACCAGCGCATCGCTGACGGCGCTGCTGTGGGCCTCGACGGCGCTTGTCGGCTTCACATCAGCCAAGGCGCAGGAACTGCCGACCGGCGGCAGTGTTGCATCCGGTGGCGTCACCATCTCCAAGCCGTCGGCCTCGCGACTTGCCATCAAGCAGTCGACCAACGCGGCCATCGTCAACTGGCAGAGCTTTTCCATCGGCGCCGGCGCCAGGGTCGATATCGACCAGCCGAATTCGTCGTCGGTGATGCTCAACCGTGTCACCGGCAACACCAAGTCGACGATCGCCGGCCAACTCAACGCCAACGGCCAGGTGTTTCTGGTCAATCCGAACGGCATTGCCATCTCCAAGACCGGCAAGGTCAGTGCCGCCGGCTTCGTCGGCTCTTCGCTCGATATCAGCGATGACGACTTCAAGGCCGGCAAGCTGAAGTTCAAGGGCAAGGGCGCGTCCGCGGCCGTCTCCAACGAAGGCACCGTCTCGATCGGCCCAGGCGGCTATGCCGCGTTGATCGGCGGCAGCGTCGACAATTCCGGCACCATCAGCGTGCCGCTCGGCAAGGTCGGCCTTGGCTCGGGCGAACAGGCGGCACTCGATCTTTCCGGCGATGGCTTCCTGCAGGTCGCCGTGCCGACAAATGCAGCAGGCTCGAACGCGCTGGTCAGCAATTCGGGCGTAATCAGCGCCAATGGCGGTCGTGTCGAGATCAAGGCTGCGGCAGCCAAGGAAGCGGCGCGGCAGGCCGTCAATATGTCCGGCCTTGTCGAGGCGCGCACGGTCTCGGGTCAATCCGGTGAAATCGTGCTTGGCGGCGACCAGGGCGCCGTTGAAGTCTCCGGCACGCTCGATGCCTCGGCCAAGGCGGGTGGTCAAGGCGGCAAAGTTACGGTCACCGGCCGCAAGCTGAAGCTCAAGAGCGCTGTTGTCGACGCCTCGGGCAAGAGTGGCGGCGGCACCATCAAGATCGGCGGCGACAAGCAAGGCTCGGGCACGCTGCAGCATGCCGAAACCACCGAAATCGATGCCGACACCAAGATCAGCGCCAACGCGACAGGCACCGGGAACGGCGGCACGATCATCGTGTGGTCGGACGCGGTGACGACGTTCGCCGGCAAGATTTCCGCGCGCGGCGGTGAAGAAGGCGGCAATGGCGGCTTTACGGAAGTGTCCGGCAAGCAGCGCCTCGACTTCACCGGCTCGGCCGATCTCAGCGCGCGCTTCGGCGACACCGGCGACCTTCTGCTCGATCCCTACAACGTCACCATCTCGAACACCGCCGGCAACACCGGCGGCAGCATGAGCGCCAACACCAATGACAGCGTCATCAACGTCACCACGCTGGAGAACCTACTTGCCACGGCCAACGTCACCATCTCGACCGGCAACGGCGGCTCGCAGGCGGGCGACATCACCGTGGCCGCGCCGATCGCCTGGAGCGCCAACACGCTGACACTCGACGCCTATCACTCGATCGTCTTCAATGCCGGCGCCACCATCGGCGGCGTCGGCGGGCTTTCGCTGGTCACCAACCATGGCGGCAGCGGCGGTTTCGTATCTTATGCGCTCGGCGCCTCGGTGACGTTTACCGGCACGCAAGGGGCACAGGCGCTGTCGATCAACGGCCAGAGCTACACGCTGATCTACGACGTCAACCAGCTGCAAGCCATCAACGGCGGCCTCGCCGGACGCTACGCGCTGGCCAACACCATCGACGCCACCGCCACCTACAACTGGAATGGCCCCAAGGGCTTCATCCCGATCGGCACCGACGGCAACACCAATATCCTCAACAGCGGCAACGGCTTTACCGGCACGTTCGACGGTCTCGGCAACACCGTCAACGATTTGTGGTCGACCCCCGGCGGCAACAATTATGCCGGCCTGTTCGGCTATATCGGCGGTGGGGCCGCGGTGCGCAATGTCGGGCTGGTCGACGCGGTCGTGATGGCTTCCTATGAGACGGGCGCCATCGCCGGCTGGAACAAGGGCTCCATCTCCGGGGTATGGGCGAGCGGCCAGATTCATGGCGCCGGCACGACGGGTGGGTTGGTCGGCCAGAACGATGGCTCGATCACCCGGTCGTTCTCGACGGTCGGAGTGAACGCGCGTGACTACAATTCTGCCGGCGGACTGGTCGGCACCAACACGGCAGGCGGTACGATCAGCCAGTCCTATTCATATGGTTGGGTGCTCGGTTCACGCTTCGTCGGTGGGCTTGTGGGACTGAACCAGGGATCGATCAGCGATGCGTACTCGACCGGCCCAGCCAGCGGAACGCTCGGCGCCGCCGAGGTGGGCGGACTGGTCGGATTGAATTACGGCACGGTCACCAACGGCGCGTTCGACACGACCACATCGGGAACTACCGTCGCTATCGGTTACGGCAATACCGGCAGCGTGATCGGATTGAGCACCGCCGACTTCCAGGGCGGCGCGACCAATGGCCTGAGCTCGCCCTTCGGCGGCGGCTCCGGCGGCCTCTACCCCTATCTGAATAGTTTCTATCCGAACGGTGTCCAGGCGATTTCCGGGATCGCCTACAAGGATAACGGCGTCACCCCGCTGTCGTCGGATACCCGTCAGCCGTATTATGTGAAGAATCCGGGCCTCGTCACGGCCGTCGCCAACGGCGTCGACCTCGGCACGGTGTCGACCGGCGTCAACGGCTACTACTATATCGCGACGCCGACCGGCACGATCGGCAGCAACGTGCTGGTCTATACGGTGCAAGATGGTGGCCCTGATGCCTCCGGCGCGCAGAACGCGGTGACGTTCCGAACGGGACTCTCGGGCGGTAATGTCTCCAATCTCAACGTCTACGGCAATTGGCGTCTCGACGAGGCCGACAGCTCGATCACGTCGCTTTCGGCGCTGCAGGACGCTGCGGCGGCGACCGTCGGCTCGACCTATGTCGGCGCGCTTTCCTTCGCCAACTGGCAGATCGAAACGGCGGCGACGACCTTCGCGCTCGACCAGGCTGTCAACGTCGGCGCCGGCACGCTTGCGCTGTCGTCGAACGGCACGGTCGCGCAGACGAGCAGCAGCCTGACGGCAGGTTCGCTCTGGCTTGGCGGCACCGGCAATTTCACCCTGACCAATGCCGGCAACCAGATCGGCACCGTCGCCGCCAATGCCGGATCGGTCAACCTGGTGGATCTCGGCGGGCTCACCATCGGGAGCGTCAGCAGCGCGCGCGGCATGACCACGACCGGCGCCACCACGACGGGCCAGGTTCAACTACAGACCACCGGCGACCTGACGATCGCCGCAAGCGCCAAAGTCAGCGGGACGAATCCGGTGCTGGCCGCCGGCGGCAAGTTCATCAACAGCCGCGGCAGCGATGCCGTCACCGCCACCAGCGGGCGCTGGCTGGTCTATGCGGCGGCACCCACCGGCAACACATTCGGCAATCTCGACAGCGGCAACACAGCGGTGTGGAACACGACGGTCGGAGGCGCGGTGAGCGTGTCAGGCAATCGTTATGTCTTCGCCTATCAGCCGACCCTGACCTTTAGCTCCAACAATGCGTCGATGGTCTATGGCGACGCCATGCCGACGCTGACCTATTCGGTATCGGGCTACCAGGCAGGGGTGGCCAACGCCTATCTCGGCGACAACGCCGCTACCGCCTTCACCGGTGCGCCGGCGCTTTATACCCCGGCTACGCTTGCCCTCCAGCCGCTCGGAGCAGGGACCTACACGATCACCATCGATGCCGCTAACGTCGCCGCGCAGAATGGCTACGCCCTTGCCTTCAACAGCACGGGCCTCATCTCCGTTGCCAAGCGGATGGTG
>JAEKLU010000120.1 GCA_019509685.1 Mesorhizobium sp.
GGCAAACGGCGGCCTCCGACGCGGCGTTGAGTGAGCTCGTGACGAAATATTCCGAAGACTGTGCTTATCAAATCGCTACGGTGCATGCGTCCCGGGGAGAGATCGATCGAGCCTTCGAGTGGCTGGAGCGAGCTTACCGGCAACGCCGATGCCGACCATGCACGCTATCTCGAGGCCGGCCTGTCGGCAGGCAATATGCTGAGCTTCTCGCGCACCTTTGCCGATGCAAGCGGCAAGAGCGACCTGGCATCCTTCAGGCTGACCTTCTGCGCCAGCAAGGAAGCCGATGATGCCTTCCTCTTCGCCTGCCAGCGCATCAACGCGCCAAGCATCGACCGGACGGCCCTGCAGGCGCATGGCAATGGCGTGAGCGGCATCGTGGAAATCGTCGCTGTCAGCGACAGGCCATCCGCGCAGATCGGATTGATCGCGACCGCTGCCGGCGCGGGCGCAACCGACGGTGACGCGGTGCGGCTGCCGAATGCGATGCTCAGCGTGCTCTCGCCCCAGGATTATAGCGCGCGCTTTGGCCTGCCGGCCGGGCGATCGCCGGATATGCGCTTCGCCGCTGTTGTTTTCTCGGTCCGCGACAACGCTGCCGCCAAGCGTGTGCTTGCGAACAACGCAATCGAACACAACATGAGCGGCAACGATATCGCCGTGCCGCCGGCGCCCGGGCAGGGCGCCGCCTTCATCTTCCGGGAGATCCCATGAGCAAGCCCCTGGCCCCTAACGCGTCCGTCAGCGTCGGCAATGTCGTCTTCGCCAACAACGCGCCGCTGTCGCTGATTGCCGGCCCCTGCCAGCTTGAATCGCGCCAGCACGCCTTCGACATGGCCGGCGCCCTGAAAGAATTGACGCAACGGCTGGGCATCGGCCTCGTCTACAAGACCAGCTACGACAAGGCCAACCGCACCTCGCTGTCGGCGACGCGCGGCGCCGGGCTCGATGCGGCGATGCCGATCTTCGACGATCTGCGCAAGGAGTTCGGTCTGCCGGTGCTGACCGATGTGCATACCGAAGAGCAATGCGCTGTTGTCGCTCCCCATGTCGATGTGCTGCAGATCCCGGCCTTCCTGTCGCGACAGACCGACATGCTGGTCGCCGCCGCCAGGACCGGCAAGGTCATCAACGTGAAGAAGGGCCAGTTCCTGGCGCCCTGGGACATGAAGAACGTGGTGGCCAAGATCACCGGCTCCGGCAATCTGAACGTGCTGACGACCGAGCGCGGCGCCTCCTTCGGCTACAACACGCTGGTATCCGACATGCGCGCGCTGCCGATCATGGCCGAGATCGGTGCTCCGGTGATTTTCGACGCCACCCATTCCGTGCAGCAGCCGGGCGGGCAGGGCGGCTCTTCCGGCGGCGAGCGGCGCTTCGTCGAGACGCTGGCGCGCGCGGCGGTCGCTGTCGGCGTTGCCGGCGTCTTCATCGAAACCCATCAGGACCCGGACAACTCGACGTCTTCCGACGGTCCCAACATGTTGCCCCTCAAGGACATGCCGGCGCTGCTGGAAAAGCTGATGGCCTTCGACCGTATCGCCAAGGGGCACTGACGCGCCGCTTCACGCGGATCCTGGGTCGGCTTGTGAATGTGCAAAGCCGGCGGTACGCTTCGACCTGCAAATGAGCGTCTTGGCAGGAGGAAGCCATGTCTGTCGCCCGCGTCACCGAAATCACGTCATCGTCCAAGAAGAGTTTTCAGGATGCCATCGAAAAGGGCATCTCGCGCGCCGCGAAAACCCTGAAGAACGTCGAAGGCGCCTGGATCCAGGACCAGAAGATCGTTGTCGAGGACGGCAAGATCGCCGCTTACCGGGTCAACATGAAGGTGACGTTCATCCTCACCGACAACTAACTCGGGAACCTTAAACGGCTCCTCTCATTGTCCATTCAGGCATTCAATCGAGAGGAGTTCCCCTATGACCACCCCGTCTGGCCATACCGAAGCCATTGCCGCCTCGCGCGTCATCGGCACCGCCGTCTACAACACCGAAGGCAAGAGCATCGGCAGCATCGAGGACGTAATGCTGGACAAGATGTCGAATGGCATCATGTTCGCCGTCATCGGTTTCGGCGGCTTCCTTGGTATGGGCGAGAAATATCACGCCGTTCCCTGGGCCACGCTCGACTACGACACCGACAAGGGCGGCTATCTCGTGCCGTTCACCAAGGAGCAGCTTCAGGCCGCGCCGGCCTATTCCATCAACGAACTGACCGGCGCCGACAGCGAAGCCGCGCGCGATGCGTCCTTCGATTACTACAAGGTCACGCCTTACTGGCACTGAGGTTGGATTAGAAGGAGAAGGCCCCGCCCGCGGGGCCTTCTTTTAAACGCTACTCCGCTCAGCGCAGCGCAGACAGCTCCATCGAGCTCTGCTGGGGTTTCTGGTTGTCGCAGGACGTCATGAACGCCGCCGCGATCAGGAACAAACTCACGATACCGCTCAACTGGGACATGGCGAAACTCCTCCTGTTTCGCCCCGCGCGAACGCGACCATAGATCAGAAGATCGCTTAGCGTGCATGACTTATGATGACAGAAATTTGCGCTTCGTGACTCTTTCCCGGGGCAATAATTGCCGGCCGGCCGATTGCCTTTTGCGCCGCTTTGGCTAAGACGGGCGCGACGCTTCAATCGATCAATCGGGGACATCGCAAATGACCGCCATCATCGACATTGTCGGGCGTGAAATCCTGGACAGCC
>JAEKLU010000133.1 GCA_019509685.1 Mesorhizobium sp.
GAGCTCTATGTCTCGACCGACCAGGCGGCGCACGTCTTCGAGGCGATCGACGAGGCGGGCGCCGATGTCGGCCTGAAACTCTGCGGCCTGCATACGCTGGATTCCTGCCGCATCGAAAAGGCCTTCCGCCATTTCGGCCACGACATCACCGACGAGGACAATGTGCTGGAGGCAGGCCTCGGCTTTGCGGTGAAGACGGCCAAGGGCGATTTTCTCGGCCGCGATGCGGTGCTGAAGAAGAAGGAAGCCGGATTGAATCGCCGCCTGGTGCAGTTCCGCCTGAAGGACCCGCAACCGCTGCTCTTCCACAATGAGGCGATCCTGCGGGATGGCAAGATCGTCGGCCCGATCACATCGGGCAATTACGGCCACCATCTCGGCGGCGCGATTGGGCTGGGCTATGTGCCGTGCCAGGGCGAGAGCGAGGCGGACGTGTTGGGTTCGAGCTACGAGGTGGAGATAGCCGGCGAGCGTTTTGCCGTGGAAGCGTCGCTGAAGCCTATGTACGACCCGAAGGCGGAACGGGTGAAGATGTAGCGGCTTTTCCTTCTCCCCGTTCCACGGGGAGAAGGTGCCCGAAGGGCGGATGAGGGGCGGCGCCAGCATCTCGTAAGTTCGCGCTGCCCCTCATCTGCCTGCCGGCATCTTCTCCCCGTAGAACGGGGAGAAGAAAGCTAATTCCTTAAAACCGCTCCAGCCTCGCCCTTACTTTTGCCAGAAATGCCGCACGGCTCTTCGGGGTCGAGGCATCCATCAGATAATGCGCCAGGAAAAACGTCCGGCAGCGTTTGGCGCAGAGCGCCCGCATGCCGCGCAAAAGGGTCTTGCGGCCGGGCTGGCCGACGACGACGCTCCACCAGGTCGGCGCGCCGCAGGTGGTAATGACGCCGACCTTGGTGACATGCGTCATCAGCGAAGTGATCCGCCCCTTGCCGCCTGGCAGCTTGAAGGCGACATTCGTCGCCCAGACACGGTCGAGCCATCCCTTCAGCATCGCTGGCAGGCCATACCACCAGGTCGGATAGATGAAGAGGATCGCCTCGGCCCATTTCAGATGCTCGAAATGCGGCTTCAGCGCCGGATCATCCGGCGCCTGATCATTGTAGCTGCGACGCTCCTCGCACCCCATCACCGGATCGAATTTTTCCGCATAGAGGTCGAGCAACCGCACCTCCCAGCCCCTCGCCTTCAGCACGTCCACGGCGGTGTTGCGGATGGCCGCGCAAAAGCTCTCCGGTACCGGGTGGCAATAGACGACCAGCGCGCGCATCAGAATGAATCCATGCCGGCCGCGACCTTGGTCATGAAGGCTTTACGAGTCTCGTCGGTCGACAAATTCATCGCGTAATGCGCCAGGTAAGTCACCGGCGCGCCCGGCTTCACCGTGGCGCGCAGCATGCGCTTGATCAGTTTGCGCGGCGGATCGCCCATCAGCATGGCGCGGAAGCGACTGCCGCCATAGGTGGTGATCGCCGCGACCTTACGGATGTTGTGCAATGATGGCTGCGCCTTGCCGTCGACCAGCTTGAACGACACGCCAGGCAGGAAGACACGGTCGAAGAAACCTTTCAGAATTGCCGGGAAACCGTAGTTCCAGACCGGATAGGACAGCACCAGCGCATCGGCCCGCAACAGGCGCTCGACATAAGGCGCTGCCGGGTCCGCGGATCCGCGCGGGCTGTGATAATCGAGCCTCTCCTGGCGCGTCAGCCTTGGGTCGAAATCCTCCGCGTAGAGGTCGCAATCATCGACCACATGACCCGCCGCCTCCAGTCGCTCGACGATCGTCCGGTGCAAGCCGGCATTGAAGCTGGTCTCCACCGGATGAGCGTAGAGGACGAGGACTTTCATCACCCCGCCTTCTGCAGCCCCTTGAACAGGAATGTCCGGCCCGATCGATAGTCGTAGTCCGGATTTTCCCAGGCGATCATCTTGCCGGGATTGAGCAGCCCCTGCGGATCGGTCTCGCGCTTGAAGGCGAGCTGGATCGCGTCGGTCTGCTTCATGCCGCCCTCCTCCAGCGTGTAGCGGTGCGGGTTGAAGATCGGGCAGCCATTCTCCTCATGCAGGCGGATGATCTCGTCGAGCCGCGCCTCGGTGGTGAATTTGATCAGCGGTAGACCGAAGCAGGTGATGTTGCCGTCCAGCCGCACGAATTCGAGATGCGAAAACACCTCGCCGGGGAACATCGCGTCCATCTTTTCGACCAGCGCCAGCTGGTTGGGAAACGGATAGAGCGACTGCAGGTAGGTGATCGACGGATCGACGCGCAGCGCCCTCAGCGTCGTATGGTTCCAGGCAAGCTCATAGGCCGGCGGCAGGCCCTTCTTGTCCTCGTCCGTCGCCGTTGCGGCGTTGAAGACGATCTCGCCGCCGGCACGCCGCGTGAAGGCGAGGAAGGCGTCGAGCCCATGCTTCGCGACCATGACGACGCAGATGCTTTGCCCTTCGCCCAGGAACTTCTGATGCCGCTTGAAATAGAGCTGCGGCACGGGTGCGGCGATCGGCGTGATCAGCTTGGTCAGGATGCCGTCCTGGCAAGCGAGCGCATTGCCGTAGCGGGCTGCATCTATGAAACGGTCGAAGCCGACAATCACATCGATCCACTCATAGGCTGCCGTCAGCGGCATCTCGACCTCGGTGATGATGCCATTGGTGCCGTAAGCATGCGTCACCTTGTGCAAATCCTCGCCGGTGAGCTCGAGCACCTTCGGCTCGGCCTCCATGGTGACGACGCGCAACCGCAGCACATTGCCGAAATCGCGCAAGCCGCCGAAATTGATCGAGCCGACCCCGCCGGAGCCACCGGCGATGAAACCGCCGATCGAGGCCGTGTTGTAGGTCGAAGGCGACAGCCGCAGCTCCTGCCCGGAATGCGCCCGCGTCGCCTTGTCGATGTCGGCGAGGATCGCGCCGGGTCCGGTCACCACGCGGCCCGGCGCGATCGTCTTGATCTCGCTCATTTCAGCCAGGTTGAGCACCACACCGCCCGACAACGGCATCGCCTGGCCGTAATTGCCGGTGCCGCTGCCGCGTGGCGTCACCGGGACGCCGTGCCTGTGGCAGGCGGCCAGAACGCGGACTACCTCGTCCTCGCTCTTCGGCGTCACGATCAGATCGCCTTTGACATGGTCGAGCTGCGCTTTCAGCACCGGGCTGTACCAGTAGAAGTCGCGGCTCTTCTGCTGGACGATCGCAGGATGGTCGTCGATCTTCAGCCCTTCGAGATCGCGCTTCAGCGCCGCGATATCCATCATCCCACCATCAGTTCGTCGAGCTCGGCATAGTCGGGCAGCTGGCGTTCGATCGCCCTACCCTCGCGCACCACGATGCGATCCGATTCGGGCCGCGACAGCAATTCCGTCCAGCTGCGTCCCTTGAAGACGATGAAGTCGGCGCTGCCGCCGGCAGTGAGCGCGCCGGCGCCGTCGAGCCGCATCACCTCGGCCGGCGTCGCCGCCACCGCCCTAGGCCAGTCGCCGACCGGATGGTCGAAATGCAGGATGCGCGTGGCCATGCGGTAGACTTCCAGCATGTCGAGATCACCATAGGCGTAGAACGGATCGCGCGTGTTGTCGGAGGCGACCGCCACCTTGATGCCGCGCGCCTTCATCTCATGCAGCAGCGTCACGCCGCGCCAGCGCGGCGTTGTCCCGTTGCTGCGCCGGTCCTGCAGATAGAGGTTGCACATCGGCAGCGATACCACGGCGAGCCCCGCCTTCGCCACCTTGTCCAGTGTGTCGAGCACGTCGAGGTCGGGCTGCCGCGCCAGTGAGCAGCAATGGCCAACGAGGATATTGCCCTCAAAACCGTTCCACAGCGAGGCTTCGGCGATCTTCTTCAAGGAGATGGCCGCGACATCGTCGGTCTCGTCGGCGTGAAAGTCGAGGTCAAGCCCGTGCTTGATCGCTTCGGCGAACACCTTGTCGATAAGCTCCTCGAGATCGGGCACCATATAGGTAACGACGCCGAGCACGCCTTTGGCGGCGGCGACGCGTTTCGCCAGTTTCTCGAACCATTTCCTGTCGCGCACGCCTTCGATGCCGATCAGGCAGGCGGCCTGCAGGTCGATGCGGCCCCGCCACGTCTCGCGCATCGCCTCGAACACCGGCCAGGAAATCTCTTCTTGCGGCGCCACACTGTCGAGATGCGTGCGCACGGCCCTGGTGCCATGCGCGTAGGCCGAGCGCAGCGAGAAATCCATGCGCCGAGCCACATCTTGTGCGCTCCAGCGCGCGGCCCGGTCGGCACCGGTGGCGTTGAGCGCGCCCATGAAGGTACCGTCGGGATTAGGCTTGCGCGGCCAGATATGGCCTTTGTCGATATGGGTGTGGCAATCGACGAAACATGGCAGGACGATGCGACCACCAACGTCGATCGCCTCGGCGCCAGCGTTCGATTTGCCATGCGCCGCAATGCTGGAGATCTTCCCGTCGGCGACAGCGATGTCGACAAGCGCGAAACCGTCAGTGTCGAAAATTGCGGCCAGCCCAGGCGTCAGCGAGCGGTGAACGCGGGCGTTGGCCAGCCGGTATGAGGCGGAGTCCGGAATCAAATGCAGCTCTCCTGGGTGACGAGCCTAACCACCCTAGCGCTCCTGCTTCAGCGCGCTCTCATGCCAGCGCCGCAGGATGAGATGCGACACCAGCGACAGCACCAGGAAAATCAGGATGCCGGTGAGCGAGATCAGGATCAGCGCCGCGAACAGCCGCGGCGCGTTGAGCCGGTAGCCGGCCTCGATGATGCGCGACGCCAGACCTGACGACTGCCCCTGTGCGCCGGCGACGAATTCCGCCACCACCGCGCCGATCAGCGACAAGCCGCCGGCGATCTTCAGGCCGCCGAGGAAGTAAGGCATCGCCGCCGGCAGGCGCAGATAGCGCAATTGCTGCCAGTGCGTCGCGCCATTGAGCTTGAACAAGTCGCGCAGGTTGCGGTCGACCGAGTTCAACCCAAGCGTGGTATTGGAGAGGATCGGGAAGAAGGCGACGATCCAGGCGCACAGCAGCAGTTTGACCGTCTGGTTGTCCACATAGATGTTGATCAGCGGGAAAATGGCGACGATCGGCGTCACCTGCAGAACGATGGCGAAGGGGAAGAACGACATCTCCACCCATTTCGATTGCGCAAACAGCACCGCCAGCCCGACACCGCCGATAACGGCCAAAAGCAGGCTGAGAAAAGTGATCCTCAGCGTCACCAGGAGCGACGAGAACAACAGCCCGGCATCGTTATACAGCGTGTGCAACACCACGCCTGGCCGCGGCAGGATGTATTGCGGAATCTCGTTCCAGACGCAGATGCGGTCCCAAAGCCAGATCGCCAGCACCATGATCGCCAGCGGCAGCACCCATCGGCCGATGCGCTCCAGCCGTTCCTGGCGAACACGGCGCGCCTCTTCGGGGTCGAGCTTGAGCGCCTTATCTTCAATGGCCGTCATGATGCGGTCCAACAGTTGAGTTGATGGCGTCGACCAGCACGTCCGAGGCCTGCCGGCAAAGCGCGGCATAGTCGGGCGAGGTCCGGAATGCTTCGTCGCGTGGATAAGGCGCGTCGACGGCGAGTTCCCCAAAGACACGGCCCGGTCGCGCCGCCATGACGACGACGCGGCTGGACAGGAACACGCTTTCGAACACGCTGTGGGTGACGAAGACAACGGTGAAGCGCTCGTCCTGCCAAAGCTCCAGAAGGTCGTTGTTGAGCTTGAAGCGGGTGATTTCGTCGAGCGCGGCGAACGGCTCGTCCATCAACAGGATGCGCGGCTTGGTCACCATGGCGCGCGCGATCGAGACGCGCATCTTCATGCCGCCGGACAGCTCGCGCGGCACCGCGTTCTCGAAGCCGGTGAGATGGACGCGCGACAGCATCTCCATCACCGCCGGTTCGGCCTTGGCGCGCGACACGCCCTTCAAGCGCAGCGGCAGCCAGACATTGTCGAAGACGCTGGCCCAGGGCAGCAATGTCGGCTCCTGGAAGACGAAGCCGATGTTGGAGCGGTCGATCGAGCCGCCCCAGTCGAGCTGGCCCGAGGTCGGCGTCGACAGGCCGGCGATCAATCGCAGCGCCGTGGATTTGCCGCAGCCGGAGGGTCCGAGCAGGCTGAGGAAATCGCCTTCCCGGATCGCGAGATCGACCTTGCTCAGCGCCGTGACGCCGTTGGAAAACACCTTGCCGACATTGCGCAACGAAAGCAGCATCGGGGCTTCACCCGATGCTGCCGGTGTCTGCGCCACTTTCTCCTGGATCATCTCAGGCAGGCCGTTTTACTTCTTCAACTCCAGCCCGACACCTTTGTTGATGAAGGCCAGCGTATAGGCCCTCTTGATATCGATGCCCGGCTGCGCGACCTTGGCCTTGACCATCTTGTCGTAGAAACTCTGGATGCGGGCTTCGGTCATGGCGCCGATGCCGAGCTTTTCCGAATCGCCGGAATCGACCACGCCGAACTTCTTCATCTGCTCGATCGAGAAGGCGATCTGCTCATCCGTCATGTCCGGATTGTCCTTCTTGATCATCTCGTTGGCGGCCTTGTTGTCGCCGTAGAGATAATTGTACCAGCCCTTGGCCGAGCCATCGACGAAGCACTGGACCACCTCCGGCCGCTTGTCGATGGTGTCCTGCATCACCTCGACGGTCGTCGCATAGGTATCCCAGCCATAATCGGCGAGCAGGAACTGGTTGGGGACGAAACCGGCCGCCTTCTGCACCGCGAAGGGCTCCGACGTGACATAGCCCTGCTGGATCGACTTCTTGTTGGCGATGAAGGGCGCCGGGTTGAAGGTGTAGGGCACGCGCTTGGTGGCATCGTATCCGAGCTCGGTGACCATCCATTGGAAGAAGGTCTGCGCGCCCTCGTCGCCGAGGATATACTGGTCGGCGTTCTTCAGGTCTTCCCACTTGTCGAGCCCCTGCCCCGGCTGGGACATGATGACCTGCGGATCCTTCTGGAAGTCAGACGCGACGACGCGCATCGGAATGCCCTGCTGCACGGCATCGAAAGCCGACAGCAGATTGCCGCCCATGTAGAAATCGATCTTGCCGGCAAGCAGCATCGGCCGGCCGCTGACCTGCGGCCCGCCCTGCATGATGGTGACATCGAGGCCGCAAGCGGCGTAGGTGCCATCGGCGACCGCCTGGTAGTAGCCGCCATGCTCCGGCTCAGCCAGCCAATTGGTGCCAAACGTGGCTTTCTCGTTCGCGGCCGCGTTGAGCGTGCCTGCCGCCAGCAGGGCAATCGAGCCTGCCAGGATATTCCCTCTTCCGATCATCAACATCACCCTCTGTTGGCTCCGGCGCGCAACGCGCGGAGCTCGACACCATTGTTTCAAGAAGCAAGACACATGCCACCGCCTGGGCCGCCTGCTTGCGCGACAGTCACCCCAAAGACCGGACGGGTCATGCTGTACGAAAGGCATCGTGCCTATTTTTTGGACGCCTGTCCATAATCGCCCGGCCGGCATGCACGGCATCTTGAGGGGTCCGCCGTCCAGCCTTAGGCTGGCTGCAAATCGGAGATTGCCAATGTTCAGATTCCTGACGCCGAAGTCGATCAAGCCGCCCTTCGCCCGCTACAGCCACGGCGTCGAGATCCCCGCGGGCAAAAGGCTGGTGCTGTGTTCGGGTCAGGTTGCCATCACCACGGATGACCAGATCCCGGAGGATGCCGGCGCCCAGGCGGAACTATGCTTTCAGAACATAGCCGCGATTCTGGGCGAGGCCGGGCTCGGGCTCTCCGACATCGTGCGCATCAACACCTATGTCACCGATCGCGCCTTCCTGCGTCCCTATATGGACGTCCGCGACCGCTTGTTTACCAGCCCGGCGCCGGCCTCGACACTGATGATCGTTTCCGGCTTTGCCCGCCCGGAATTCAAGGTCGAGGTGGAAGTGTTGGCCGCGGGCTGACGGTTGCCGATGGCCGTCAGGCGCACTAGACCGTCTAGAGCAATTCCAGGACAAGTGTGTAACGGTTTTCCGTCCGGAATTGCGTAAAAACAAAAAGTTAGAGTGGTTCTGCGATTCCGTGAAACGCTGAACCGCTCTAGAGCAGACCGATCGGGAGACGACAGTGACGAAAAGACGAGTGTGGTGGGGCGACTACCGAACCACCGAATACGCCTCGATCGACGCCGAAGCGACGATTGCCGTGCTGCCGGTCGCCGCTATCGAGCAGCATGGCCCGCATCTGCCCGTTTCGACCGACACGTCGATCATGACAGGCATGCTGGAAACGGTGATCGCGCGGCTGCCCGACGATCTCGACATCCGCATCCTGCCGGTACAAGCGGTGGGCAAGTCGAACGAGCACCTGCACGCGCCGGGAACGCTCACTTTGCCGGCGACCACGCTTGTCGATGCCTGGACCGAGCTTGGCCTGTCGGTCGCGCGCGCCGGGGTCAGGAAGCTTATCGTCGTCAATTCGCATGGCGGCAATGAAGAGATCATGGGCATCGTCACGCGCGAATTGCGGGTGCGCGCCAAAATGCTGGCGGTGAAGACGAGCTGGCAGCGCTTCGGCCGGCCGGCCGGCATGTATACCGAGCTCGAGGACCGCCACGGCATCCATGGTGGCGACGTCGAGACCTCGCTGATGCTGCATTTCCGGCCCGACCTCGTCGACATGGGCAAGGCCGACAATTTCGTCTCCAATGTCGGCCGCGCCGAAAAGGAATTCGGCTTGCTGCGTCACACCGGAACGCATGCCTTCGCCTGGATCGCCAGCGACCTCAACGCCAACGGCGTGGTCGGCGACGCCGGTATCGCCACGGCCGAGAAAGGCCGGCTGACCGCCGAGCACCAGGCCGACGGTTTCATCAGCCTGGTCACGGATGTCCGTAAGGCGAAGCTTGCCGAATGGCTGCTGTAGCTATCCCTCGATAGCGAGCTCGAACGGAACGCCCTCGAAAGCGTCGGCGCCCCGCCCGATCGCTTCGATCGCCGTGACCATGCGGCCGTCACGCTTGAGCAGCATGTCGGCAACGGCGATCAGCCGTGGATTGGGGGTCGCCGTCGGCGACAGGAAGCGCAGCGTCCTGGCGAGCTCCATTTCGTCGCGTTCGGGCGCCAGCGCCGCCGCGATGATATAGGCCGAGGCGGTCGAGCGGCTCACCCCGGCATAGCAATGCACGACCATGGGCTTTGCCCGGTCCCAGCGATAGGCGAAATCGAGCAAGGCGCGCACATGCGCCTCGCCCGGCATCGTCATGCCCTCCTGCGCGACGGCGATGTCGTGCATGACCAGATGCAGATGGTTTTCCGCCTGGATCGAGGCCGGACGCGTCACCTCGGTGCCGGCGGCAAGCAGGGACAACAGCCGCTGCGCTCCGGTCC
>JAEKLU010000134.1 GCA_019509685.1 Mesorhizobium sp.
TGGAATCCGGCTGCACGAGGTTGCCGACCGACACCAGCCGGCGG
The DNA here is from genome assembly GCA_019509685.1 of Mesorhizobium sp. The sequence continues at coordinate 45 of JAEKLU010000134.1, forward strand.
TCGATGCGGCCGGACAAGGGCGCCCTGATCTCGGTGAACTCCAGGTTCAGGCTGGCCGTCGTCAGCGCGGCCGTCGCGCCCTGCATCTGCGCCTGCGCCGAAAGGTATTCCCGCCGCCGGTCGTCCACTGTCGCGGTCGAGATATTGCCGGTCTTGGCGAGTTCGTCGGCGCGATCCAACTGCATCTTGGAGAATTCGAGGAGGGACTTGGCGACGTCCACTTGTGATTTGGCGGCATCAAAAGCAGCCTGGTATGGACGCCGGTCGATAGTGAAGAGCAGATCGCCCTTGTTGACCAGTGCGCCGTCCTGGAAGCTGACCTTGTCCAGATAGCCGCTGACGCGCGAACGGATGGAGACCTGGTCGACGGCTTCGAAGCGCCCGACGAACTCGTCGTCCTCGACGATTTCACGGACCACCGGCTTGGCCGCCGTCACCTCGGGTAACGGCTGTTCCTGCGCAAATGCAGCGCTGCTGAAAGCCATGCCGAACAGGAATGTCGCCGGCACGGCGGCGCGGGCAAGCCAGCCGGCCGATCGACGGGGTCGCCCGCCCGCGTCGCGATGCGATTGCCCATTCTCAGGGTTGTCCATTTGCGTCCCCTCGCTGGACCCGGAGGTCGTTGATCCGCTTCTACGCTCAGGCTTCTCGTCGATCAGAACACTGCGGTATTGTGCATGGCAACATGATCATTTTCCATGTGGGTTGAAATGTCCACCCTGTGGCTGCCCCGCCACCAGTCCTCGTCCTGACAGACCTGAGGCCTCTGGAGTGCCCGGGATGCACTGCGCTTGTGCGCTGCATTTGACTTCACAGCAGCCGAGGCCAGGCTAGACGCACGCCTTACGTCGGGCGATGGCACCGATGCGGCGGCAATTGCACTCGGCGTCAGCCGCGAAAACGCGCACACCAGCTCAAAGCGGTAATCGCCAAAACCAACACACACACACGGTCAAGCGGAACTCGCCGCGCTCGTCACCGCCTTCGGCCACACGCATGATGACCGATCGGTAGGAGCGTATCACGCCGGAAGCGTCAAGAGGCAGGTGCTGGCGCAAGGCGGCCAACGAGGCGCCGCCGCTGTTTTCAAGCACGGCAAGCAACGTCAGTGCGGCCAAGATGGGGCGCCAGCGGAATGGCACCTTTCTGGCTGGTTCGTCCCAGAACCGGACCGTCAGCTTCCGGCCCCAATAAACGCCATTCAATCACTGCTTCGGCGATGATCTCTAAGACGCAGATCGGCCAGTTTGTTTGACCGACCTCTGAATGCTTGATGGTCTGATGGTTCACGGCAACTGCGCTGATTGATTGGCCCCAACTGTCCGCCGGGCCCAACCGCCGCTCGCCTCAACTCGTATGCGCGACGAGCTTGTCCACCGTCTCGGGGAAGAAATCGGGCGCCGAGTTACGCTTGCCGAACATCATGTCGTACTGGATGAGCCGGAAATCGTTGATCTTCGGGTCGATCTGCTTCTGCCGCGCCCAGTCCGGCGTCGCTTCGCCCGTCGGCGACAAAAGCAGGTTGCGGTCGACCACGCGGTAGTGTTCGCGCAGCGCGCCGAGGAATCCCGTGTAGTAGGGGTGGGTGATGCCGGCCGTGGTCAGGATGTGGTAGGGCAGGAAGGCTGGGCTCACCGAGCCGATGTTCTGGACCGGACCGGAGCGGTTCGACCAGATCACCAGCGGCGTATCGTGGTGGTCGAGTGCTGCCTCGGCCGTCGGCTCCTTGCGCGGCGCGACATTGTCCTTGAGGAAGCCGGTCTCGACATAGACCGGCCCGAGCGGCGGCAAATGATCGCCGAAGAAGGCGAGGATGGTCGGCCGCTGGCGCTTCTTCGCCCATTCGATCAGCCGCTGCAGGCCATGGTCGGCGTCGGCCGAGCCTTCGGCGTAGGAGAGCAGCGATTCCCGCGCCCAGGGGCTGATCTGCGCGTCGACCGTATGCGTCGGATTGCTGTAGCGATAGGGTTCGTAGGGCCCGTGGTTCTGCAGGCTGACCGCGAAAAAGAACACCGGGTCGTCGCTGGCATCGGCCTCGCGGATGATCTCGTCGGTCATCGCAGCGTCGGAGGCCAACGGCCCGCGCTTTTCCATCGGCGGCAGCGTCTCTTCCGACTTGAAGTCCTTGAAGCCGAAATCGGCATAGACGGCGCCGCGGTTCCAGAACCAGTTGGTGCCGGGATGGATGGCGCGCGCGTTATAGCCTTCGCTTTTCAGGAAGGTCGCCAGCGACGGCGTCGGCGTGCGCACATATTGCTGGTAGGGAATGGAGCCCGCCGGCAGGAAGGCGTTGGAAAAGCCGGTCAGTGCCTCGAATTCGATATTGGCGGTCATGCCGCCGAATTCGGGCGAGAACATGGAGCCGGAGCGCAAGGCGCGCACCGTCGGGATCGGATCGGGCTTGATGGTGACGCCGGGAAGCTGCGTCGGATCCCAGAAGGATTCGCTCATCACCACGATGATATCGGGCTTCTCGTCAGGCACAGAAGCCGCGACATCGGGCCGTTGGATCGCCGCCATCGTCTTGTCGGAATAGCCGGGCGGGGCCGAGACATGCGCCATCGGCACGTTCATCGCGAAGGCCAGCGCAAAGCCGTTGGAGGCGTAGTTTTCCTTCTGGTCCCACATGATCGGAATGATCTGCAGTCGGTCGCGCGTCCACGAGAAGGTGGCGTAATCCATGATCGAGACGAAGAAGGCGAGCAGCGGCACGGCCAGCGCCAGTCGTGCCAGGCGGCCCTTGCGGCTGAGGATCGGCACGCGCCGGCGCCACAGCCGCCAGCCATAGACCAAGAGCGTCAGGCCGCCGACGATGCCGACGACAAGCATTACGGCGGTCCATGGCCGCTCGCGCACCAGAAGCGGCATCAAGGCCATGATCTGGCGGGCAAACAAGAAGTCGGTCGGATAGAGCGGATCGCCGAGATAATGCGATTTCTGGTGGCCGACAAAGGCCAGCGCCAAGGTCAGCGGCGCCACGATCATCAGGTTCTGATAGCTGCGGCCGAGGATCGCGTCCAAACCGACCATGACCAGCGCGAAGACGATGATCGTGGTCCAGCCCGGCTTGAAGGGTTGCAGGAAGAAGTCGACCGTGCCGAAGAAGTCGCCGCGCACGATCCATTCGACGGCAAACACAAGCAAGGCCGAGGCAAGCAGCGTCGCCAGGCCGTAACGCACGGTCGGCCAAGGCCGGCCCGGCAGGTAGCCGGTGGACGGATCGTCTTCCAAAAACCGCGGCACGGGCTTGGCCGTGCCTTTCCTGATCCTTGCCACTCTACTTCCCCGGGCCCCCGCAACGCGCCTTCCACGCGCGTCACGGTTTTGTCATCGAATTGTCACGCGAAGCTAGCGCCTGTTGCGGAAATAAGAAGAGCCAGCAAACTAAACGTGAGCGGTTTTCATCAGGTGTGATCGCCAAAAAGCCTTTTGGAACAGGTAGTCAGCCCGTTTTGCCGGGTGAAATAGCGGCGGAATGGGCGTCCACGGGCTTGACTTGGCCGTCCGCCTTGCGCCAGAGGCAAGGAAAACCAGCCTCTGGAGAGACCAAATGGCCGTCGCATTCACCTTTCCGGGCCAGGGCAGCCAGGCCGTCGGCATGGGCAAGGACCTTGCCGATGCGTTCCCAGAAGCGCGCCGCGTCTTCGAGGAAGTCGACTCTTCACTTGGCGAGAACCTGTCGAAGCTGATCTGGGAAGGACCGGAAGAGACGCTGACGCTGACCGCCAACGCGCAGCCGGCGCTGATGGCGGTGTCGCTGGCGGCTATGCGGGCGCTGGAAGCGCGCGGCTTTTCGCTCAAGGACAGGGTCGCCTATGTCGCCGGCCACTCGCTCGGCGAATATTCCGCACTTGCCGCGGCCGGCTTCGTCTCGGTCGGCGATGCGGCGAAGCTGCTGCGCACGCGCGGCAACGCCATGCAGGCCGCGGTGCCGGCGGGCGAGGGCGCCATGGCCGCCATCATCGGTCTGGAGCAGGCCGATGTCGAAGCCGCCTGCGCCGAGGCCGCCAAGGGCTCCGTCTGCCAGGTCGCCAACGACAATGGCGGCGGCCAGCTGGTGATTTCCGGCGCCAAGGCGGCGGTCGAGCTGGCGGCGAAGCTGTGCACCGAAAAGGGCGCCAAGCGCGCGCTGATGCTGCAGGTTTCGGCTCCCTTCCATTCGGCGCTGATGGCGCCGGCGGCAAATGTCATGCGCGAGGCTTTGGCCGGCGTGACGAAGAGTGCGCCCGTGGTCCCGGTCGTGTCCAACGTCACCGTGACGCCGACCAGCGACCCGGATGAGATCGCGCGGCGCCTGGTCGATCAGATAACCGGCCGCGTGCGCTGGCGCGAAACGGTGGAATGGTTCGGCGCCAATGGCGTATCGAGCCTCTACGAAGTCGGCGCCGGCAAGGTGCTGTCGGGCCTGGCGCGGCGCATCAACCGCGACATCGCCACCGGCGCCATCGGGACGGCCGCGGACGTCGATGCGGCGCTAGCGGCGTTGGGCTGACGGGCTGGCGATTTGACGGCACCTGTGGCAAGGGTGCGCTCTGAGATCAGGAGACAAAAATGTTCGAACTGACCGGCCGCAAGGCGCTCGTCACCGGCGCATCGGGAGGCATCGGCGAGGCGATCGCCAGGGTGCTGCACAGCCAGGGCGCCGTCGTCGGCCTGCATGGCACGCGTGTCGAGAAGCTCGAGGCTCTGGCCAATGAACTCGGCGATCGCGTAAAGCTGTTTCCGGCCGATCTGACGAACCGCGACGCGGTCAAGGCGCTGGGCCAGAAGGCGGAAGCCGAGCTCGAAGGCGTCGACATCCTGGTCAACAATGCCGGCATCACCAAGGACGGCCTGTTCGTGCGCATGTCCGACGCCGACTGGGATTCGGTGATCGAGGTCAACCTGACCGCCGTGTTCCGGCTCACCCGCGAGCTGACCCATCCGATGATGCGCCGCCGCCATGGCCGCATCATCAACATCACCTCGGTGGTCGGCGTCACCGGCAACCCAGGCCAGACCAATTACTGCGCCTCCAAGGCCGGCATGATCGGCTTTTCCAAGTCGCTGGCGCAGGAGATCGCCACCCGCAACATCACCGTCAACTGCGTCGCCCCGGGCTTCATCGAATCGGCCATGACCGACAAGCTCAACGACAAGCAGAAGGAGGCGATCATGGCTGCGATCCCGACCAAGCGCATGGGCACCAGCGTTGAAGTGGCGTCGGCCGTCGCTTATCTCGCCTCCAACGAAGCAGCCTATGTCACCGGCCAGACCATTCATGTGAACGGTGGAATGGCGATGATCTGAGGTAAGGCCGGGCGCCTGTGAAAACAGCCATTTCGGCTTGGACGCCCGGCTTTTTTCGTGTAATGCGGCCCGCAACCCGGCGGTTCGGGCAAAAACCGGTCCTGTGGCGTTGCGTTTCCCGCAAGACCATCTTTCAGCTTGATTAGCGGCATTCCGCCCGCTAACGAAGATAGACAACATAAGACGAGGATTGCCCCAAATGAGTGACACCGCAGAGCGCGTCAAGAAGATCGTCATCGAGCATCTGGGCGTCGATGCCGACAAGGTGACGGAGCAGGCGAGCTTCATCGACGATCTGGGCGCGGACAGCCTCGATACGGTCGAACTCGTCATGGCGTTCGAAGAAGAGTTCGGCGTCGAGATTCCGGATGATGCCGCCGAGACGATCCTGACCGTCGGCGATGCCGTGAAGTACATCGACAAGGCCTCGGCCTGAGCCTTTCCGCAGGCATCACCGGGGGAGGACCTGCGATGAGGCGTGTCGTCGTCACGGGCCTTGGCCTGCTTTCGCCGTTTGGCATGGGTGTCGAGCACAGCTGGCGGGAATTGCTTTCCGGCCGCAGTGCCGCCCGCCGCGTCACCGAATTCGAGGTGGATGATCTTGCTTGCAAGATCGCCCATATCATTCCGCGCGGCGACGGCTCCAACGGCACCTTCAATCCGGAAGCCGTGCTCGAGCCGAAGGAGCTGCGCAAGATCGGCGACTTCATCCTCTATGGCATCGCGGCCGCCGACGAGGCGCTGGCCGATTCCGGATGGAAGCCCGAGACGCATGAGGATCAATGCGCCACCGGCGTGCTGATCGGCTCCGGCATCGGCGGCATCGACGGAATCGCCGAAAATGCGATGATCCTGAAGGAACGCGGCCCGCGCCGCATCAGTCCCTTCTTCATTCCCGGACAGATCATCAACCTGGTCTCCGGCCAGGTCTCCATCCGCCACGGGCTGAAGGGCCCGAACCATGCGGTGGTCACCGCCTGCTCGACCGGCGCGCATGCCATTGGCGATGCCGCCCGGCTGATTATGTGGGGCGACGCCGACGTCATGGTGGCCGGCGGCGCCGAGGCGCCGGTCACCCGGCTGTCGCTCGCCGGCTTTGCCGCATGCCGGGCGCTTTCCACCGACCGCAACGACGCGCCCGAAACCGCTTCGCGTCCTTATGACCGCGACCGCGACGGCTTCGTCATGGGCGAAGGCGCCGGCGTGGTTGTCCTGGAAGAACTGGAACACGCGAAGGCGCGCGGCGCCAAGATCTATGCCGAGGTCACCGGCTATGGCCTGACCGGCGACGCCTATCACATCACCGCTCCGGCCGAAGACGGCGACGGCGCGTTCCGCTGCATGACGGCGGCGCTGAACCGCGCCAAGCTCACGGCGGCCGACATCGACTACATCAACGCGCATGGCACCTCGACCATGGCCGACACGATCGAGCTCGGCGCCGTCGAGCGGCTGGTCGGCAATGCCGCCTCGAAGATATCGATGTCGTCGACCAAGTCGTCGATCGGCCATCTGTTGGGCGCCGCGGGTGCGGCGGAAGCGATCTTCTCGATCCTCGCCATCCGCGACAACATCGCCCCGGCCACCATCAATCTCGACAATCCCGAACGCGAGACGGCGATCGATCTCGTGCCGAACAAACCACGCCAGCGCCAGATCGATGTCGCGCTGTCGAACTCCTTCGGCTTTGGCGGCACCAACGCATCGCTCGTGTTCCAGCGTTACAGTGGCTGAGCAGCCAGGCAGGGCATCCCGGCAAAATTGCGCAGCGGTTTTCCGCCCGGGATTGCCCAAAAACAGACAGCTGACCGGCAGTCCGCCAACTGCCGTCATTTTTGCCAAATTCGCCCCTAGCTTTGCCGCGGGGGATTCGTTGCAAGATCAGACGGTAGGGCCATGAACACAAATCCAGGCGGCGGCGGGGATTTCGGACGGCAAGGCACAAAGGGGCCTATCGTGCCCAAGACGGCGGCCGAGGCGCTGCGTCCGGAGGCCGGCACACCACCGCCGCCGTCAAAGCGCTCGCGTGCTTCGCGCAGCCAGGTCGTCGTGTTCCTGAACTTCTTCCTCTCCGTGGTCATCCTGCTCGTGCTCGCCTCGGGCGCCGCGCTTTATTTCGGCATGCAGGCGTTCACCGAGGCCGGTCCGTCCGCCAATGGCGACACCTTCATGATCAAGCCGAACACCGGCGTGCAGGAGATCGCCGATCAGCTCGAGCGTCGCAACCTGATCAGCGATGCCCGTATCTTCAGGATGGGCGTGCGCGCTACCGGCAATGAAACGGCGCTGAAGGCGGGCGAATATGCCATCAAGCCGCGCGCTTCGATGCGCGACATCATGGATCTGTTCAAGAGCGGCAAGTCGGTGATGTACTCGCTGACTATCCCGGAAGGGCTGACGGTCGAGCAGGCGCTGCAGCGCGTCGCCGATCAGGAGGCGCTGACCGGCGCCATGCCGGCCACCTTGCCGCCGGAGGGCAGCATTTCCACCGACACGCTGCGCTTCACCCGTGGCGCCACCAGGCAGCAGATGATCGACAAGCTGGTCGCCGACCAGAAGAAGCTGGTCGACGACGTCTGGTCGCATCGCGCGCCCGATCTGCCGATCGCCAACATCGATGATTTCGTCACCCTTGCCTCGATCGTCGAGAAGGAAACGGGCCGAAGCGACGAGCGCTCGCGCGTCGCCGCCGTCTTCCTCAACCGCCTGGCCAAGGGCATGCGGCTGCAGTCCGATCCGACCATCATATACGGTCTGTTCGGCGGCAAGGGTAAACCCGCCGACCGGCCGATCTACCAGTCCGACATCGACAAGCAGACGCCTTACAACACCTATCTGATCAAGGGCCTGCCGCCGACGCCGATCGCCTGCCCGGGCCGCGCGGCGCTGGAAGCGGTCGCCAATCCGTCGAAGACCGACGATCTCTATTTTGTCGCCGACGGCAATGGCGGCCATGTCTTTGCCGCGACGCTGGAAGAGCACAACCAGAATGTCGCCCGCTACCGGGCGCTGCAGAAGAAGCAGGCCGATGCTGCCGCCAAGGCTTCCGGCCAGACGACGGCGCCCGCCGCTCCCGACGACAACGCCGATGGCAATGACGCCGGAGGCGATGCAGGCGAGAACGGCGATGCCGGCGGCGACGCCGCGCAATAGGCAACGCCATCTTCAGCCTGCCCGCTCGCGTCCTTTGACGCGGGGCCATATTCATGTTTTGAGGGGATCCGCCGTCCGGGCACCGGACCGGCGATTTCTGGGGTGCGCGGCGCCGGGCATAGAACGCGCGGGCCACGACAGGGGATGACAGGCACAATGAACCTGCAAAGCATGACCGGCTTCGCGCGGTCCGTCGCCGAAAGCGACGGGACCTCGATCGCCTGGGAGGTGAAATCGGTCAACGGCAAGAGCGTCGAAGTGAGACTCCGGCTGCCGCCAGGTTTCGACCGGCTGGAGACCGTCGTCCGGCAGACGGTTCAAAAGCGCTTCGCGCGCGGCAATTTCCAGGCGACATTGACGGTTGGCCGCGCTGCGGCCAAGCAGGTGCTGCCGGTGGTCAACGAAGCGTTCCTCAAGGACCTGGCGGGGTTGGCCAAGCGCTTGCAGGAGCAATACGGCATCGAGCCCGCCACCGCCGACGGCCTCTTGTCGCTGCGCGGCGTGCTCGACATTCCCGAGGCCGTCGAGACCGAGGAGGAGCGGGCAGTGCTTGACGCCGCGATCCTGACGGCGCTCGACGCGGCGCTCAACGGGCTGGAGCAGGCAAGGCGCGGTGAGGGCGCGGCACTCGGCGCGCTGCTGGCCGGCCATATCGACGCCATCGAGGCGCTAACGCTAAAGGCCGAGGCCGACCCCTCGCGCGAGCCGGCCGCAATCCGCGAGCGCATCGCCGAGCAGGTGCGGCTCCTGATGGACGCCGCGGCCAATCTCGATGCCGCCAGGTTGCATCAGGAGGCGGCCTTCCTCGCCACCAAGGCCCCGCAAGCTCGATTTTCTGGCGCAGGAATTCAACCGCGAATCGAATACGCTGTGCTCCAAGTCGAACGCCGCCGCGGTCACCGCGATCGGACTGGAACTCAAGGCGGTGGTCGATCAGTTTCGCGAACAGGTCCAGAATCTGGAGTGACGGGAATGGTTGCCAAGGAGCCGACGGCTGCCCGGGATCTGGGGTCCCGCATCCGCCGCCGCGGATTGATGCTTGTGCTGTCGTCGCCGTCGGGCGCCGGCAAGTCGACGATCGCGCGCAATCTGCTGGAAAGCGATGGAAGTCTGGAGCTGTCGGTCTCCGTCACCACAAGGCCGCGCCGCGGCTCCGAGATCGAAGGCGTCCACTATCATTTCCGCACCATGCGCGAGTTCGAGCGGCTGCGCGATTCCGACGCGCTGCTCGAATGGGCGCAGGTGCACGGCAATTGCTATGCCACGCCGCGCGAACCGGCGGAGCTGGCGTTGGCCCAGGGACGCGACATGCTGTTCGACATCGACTGGCAAGGCGCCCAGCAGCTCAAGGAGAAGATGCGCGCCGATATCGTCTCGATCTTCATCCTGCCGCCGTCGATGAAGGAATTGAAGGCGCGCCTCAAGCGCCGCGCCGAGGACCAGGAATCCGTCATCGAGACCAGGCTGAAGAACGCCCGCCTCGAGATCGAGCATTGGAAGGAATACGACTTCGTCATCGTCAACGACGATCTCGATCGCGCCTTCGCCGAAGTCCGCGCGATCGTCGCCGCCGAGCGGCTTAGGCGCGACCGGCGGCCCGGCTTGTTCGATTTTGTATCCGGGTTGCTGGACGAGAAGACGCAGTAAGCCCGGCGCCGTTGCGTCGCTGAACCGATAATCGCATCAGCCGCTAATGCATGTCGCCCAGAAGTGTGCAGCGGTTCTGGGACGACGACATGCATCGAAATAAAGGCCTAAAGCGCGTCGTCTGAATCCGTTTCAGCGCGACGCGCTTTAGGGAGATCGTCCGGCCAACGCTGTGCTCCATGAAGACGCGCAAGATTCGAATCCTGTTCTCGGCCAGCCGATAGGCTGCAATGTACGGCGTGCCGACGATCACGAGCTCTCGTGTTCCGGCAAGCCTGCCGATCCGACCGCTTTTGGGAAAGTCTCGCAGGCGGCTGACGACGGCGACAATTCGCTCATCGATGGCGATCGCGGCGGCGGGGTTGTCAGCCTCGATATGCGTAAAAATCCCGTCGCGGTCCGGTAACGCGAATGGCGACCAGACGATTTTCAAGATCTAGGTTCACCAGCCTTGCGATGCGCTGCCGCGCGTCTTTCAGCAAAATGCGCCTCGACTTGTTCGTCGGGGATGTCGGGTCGCGTGTCGTCGAGGGCCTCTCGCACCTTGGCGCGAAACCACACGTCGTAGGCCTCGTTGTTTGTGACCAGATCAATGGGTAGCGCACCTTCGTTGGCGGTTCGGGTAAGCAGAATCCGCACCGCATCCGACACCGTCAGCCCCATACTTTCGAGCACTGCGGAGGCCCGATCCCGGATGTCGGCATCGATACGCGTCTGGACAAGTGCGTTCGCCGGCATGGCAATCTCCTTGTCAACAATGTAATGCGTTTGAATGACGATTGCCATACCTTCGTTGCGCAATCACACCTTGATCCCATCGATCAGAATGAGGTTGCGGCTGAGCGCTGCATCGCGGACCTCAAGCGCAGCTGCGTATTCGTCCGAGCGATACCAGCGCCGCGCCGTTTCGATGTCGGGGAATTCGACGACGATCAGCGGGCCGGGCTTCCAATTGCCTTCCAGCGTCTCTACCTCGCCGCCGCGAACCAGGTAGCGTCCGCCATGCGCTGCGATGGAAGCAGCCGCGCGGGCTCGATAGATTTCGATTGTCTCTTCGTCGCGGATTGTGACGTCGGAAATGACATAGGCAGGCATCGCAAGCTCCAGGCTGTTTCGCCTGCCTATCTATGTCGCAAGTCTCTGGATACCAGCGCCGCGGCAGCGGCGATCAAACCGAATTCGTCAGCCGCACGAATTCCTCGACGCTGAGCGTCTCGGCGCGGCGCGTCGGGTCGATGCCGGCGCGGGCGAGCAGCGCCTCGCCGCCCATGCTCTTGACGCTTTGCCTCAGCATCTTGCGGCGCTGGCCGAAGGCCGCCTCGGTCATGCGGCCGAGCTTTCTGACGTCAGCGGGCAGGGGCGTGGCGCGCGGCACCAGATGCACGACCGAGGAGGTGACCTTGGGCGGCGGCGTGAAGGCTTGCGGCGGCACGTCGAAGGCTATCCTGGCCTCGGTGCGCCAGCCGGCGAGCACGCCGAGCCGACCATAGGCATCGCTCTCAGGGCCGGCGGTAATGCGCTCGGCCACCTCGCGCTGGAACATCAGCGTCATCGACTGGTAGAAGGGCGGCCAGTCGGCCACCGTCAGCCAGCGGATCAGAAGCTCGGTGCCGATATTGTAGGGCAGGTTGGCGACGATCTTGACGGGAGCGCCGTCCGCCGTGGCGGCAAGCGCGGAAAAATCCGTCTTCAGCGCATCGCCGGGAATGACCTCCAGCCGTCGAGGATAATGGTTGGAGACTTCGGCAAGCGCCTCCAGGCAGCGCTCGTCGCGCTCGATGGCGATGACGCGGCGTGCGCCGTTGAACAGCAGCGCCCTGGTCAGCCCGCCGGGTCCAGGTCCGACCTCGATCACGGTCGCTTCTCCGAGGTCGCCCGCCGCGCGCGCGATCTTGCTCGTCAAATTGAGGTCGAGTAGGAAATTCTGGCCGAGCGCCTTCTTTGCCTGCAGGCCGTGGCGCTCGATCACCGCGCGCAGTGGCGGCAAGCCGTCGATGGTCGTGCGCCCCTCGTTCACTTCAAGTCCTCATGCGGCCGCGGCCTGGCGGCCGCTGTCGGCCAGCCGGCGCGCCAGCCTGAGCGCCGCGATCAGGCTGTCGGCGCGCGCGATGCCCTTGCCGGCAATGTCGAAGGCGGTGCCGTGATCGGGCGAGGTGCGGATGAAGGGCAGGCCGAGCGTGACATTGACCGCCTCGTCGAAGGCCAGCGTCTTGGCCGGGATCAGCGCCTGGTCGTGATACATGCAGAGCGCGGCGTCATAGGAGGCGCGCGCGCGCGGATGGAACATGGTGTCGGCGGGTAGCGGTCCGATCGCATCGATGCCTTCGGCCTTCAGCATCTCGACGGCCGGCTGGACGATGGCCAGATCCTCCGATCCCATCGCACCGCCTTCGCCGGCATGCGGGTTGAGCCCGGCAATGGCAAGCCTCGGCCGCGCGATGCCGAAGCGGTCGCGAAGGTCGGCGGCGGTGATACGTGCCGTGGCGACGATAAGCTCCGTTGTCAGCCGCTTCGGCACATCCGCCAGCGGGATATGTATGGTCACCGGAACGGTGCGCAGTTCGGGCCCGGCCAGGAGCATCACCGGCATCACCTCGGCGCCGGTGTGGCGCGAGGCCAGATGCGCAAGATATTCGGTGTGGCCGGGAAAGCCGAAGCCGGCATCATAGAGCGGCTTCTTGGCAATCGGGCAGGTGACTATTGCCGCGGCGCGGCCGGCGAAACAGTCGGCGACGGCGCGGTCGATGGCTTCGATGGTACCGGCCGCATTGGCAGGATCGGGCTCTCCCGGACTGTCGACATGGCGGGCATGGAGCGGCACGATAGGCAGCGCCCGGGCGAAATGATGCGCCGCATGCCCGGGCAAGGTCTCGGCGATCGTCACCGCGGCGCCGATCCGGCGCGCCCGCGCCTCGATCAGGTCGGGGTCGGCGAGCAGGTAGAAGGGCGGCACGCCGGCGCTGTCGCCCGCCTGCCAGGCGACAATGGCGATCTCCGGTCCGATACCGGAAGGATCGCCGACACTGAGCGCCAGCGGCGCATCGGTCTTGCTCATCTTATGCCGTTTGCGCCAGGCCGTTCGTTCCGCCAGGAGTGGCGTTAAATCAAAGAGTGGTTCGACGTTTTCGCGAAACGGTGACCCACCCTGGAGCAATTCCAGGAAAAGTGTGAGCGGCTTTCCGTCCGGAATTGCGTCAAAACAATGAGTTAGAGCGCTTCGCCGTTTCTTTGAAACGGTGAAATGCTCTAGCGTTCAACGATCTTGGCGCTCTTGCGCAGTTCGTCGACATATTTCTTGCTGAGCGCGTCGGCGTCCTTGTCGTTGCTGCCTTCGGCCTGGAACACCATCTGCGCCGCTTTATCGTCGGAAACCTCGCGCGAGGAGCAGATGCCGATGAACTCGACGCCGCGATCGGTCTCGCGCGTCACCGTCGCGCCGCCGACCTTGGTCGCCTTGATCTGCTCGGCCCAGTCCGGTGGCAATTGCGGCGCCAGCACGCGGCCGAGATCGCGCACGGTGACGTCGATCAGACCCTTGGCGAATTCGCGGGTGGTGGCACAGCCGTTGAAGCGCGCGCGCATGGCGTCAGCCTCGCGCTTGCGCTTGGCAAGCGTGGCGCTGCGCTCGGAAGCCGGCACCACGAAGATCACCTGCTGCAGCATATATTCCATGGCGGTCGGCTTGGAGCCGCCTTTATCGAGCATGCGCCGCACCGCGTCCTGTTCGGTCACCGCGCCGCCGTCACCGGAACGGTAGCGGGCGCTGAGCGCCTGGTTCCAAGCCATCTGCGCGCGGATGAATTCCTTGAAATGCTCCTTGGTGACGCCCGACTGCGTCATGACGGCGTCGAGCTTGGCCAGCGGCATCTTGTTGCCCGAGGCAAAGCGCTGGTAGGCGGCATCGACCTGCTGGTCGGAGATGCGGATGCCGAGCCGCTTGGCCTCGGCCAGCCGCAGCGTCTGGTCGATCATCTCCTGGCCGGCATCGGCCTTCTTGTGCTGCAGCTTCAAAAACGCCGCGCGGTGCTGAATGTCGCCAGTGGTGATCGGTATGTTGTTGACGATGTATTTGACCCCGCTGGCGAATGCGGGTGGCGTCATTGCCGCCATCGAAACCGAGGTTGCCGCCACCAGCAGCGCGAAGCCTGCTGAAAACAGGTATTTCCTCATATCACCTTCCCATTTTCCCACCACGATGGCGCCGCACGTCCTCCGAACGTATGCGCTGTGTGGTCAACCCCATGCCCATCTTATGCGGCGAAACGATGTCGCCGGCATATGACCCGCGAATCAAGTCATTTTCGAAGGATCACACGCCAAATCAAGGCCCGCGGCGTCAATTCGAGTTCGACTGGAATTTATCGACCGCGCTGGTTGAGGAGCCGAAATCGCCAAGCGTGCGGAATGACAGGTTGAAACCGATATTCTGCGACACTTCCTTGGTGACGATATCGCGCGTCTGCGAGTAGGTCATGATGTAGGTGAAGCAGGAATCGTTGTAGGCAAAGCCGACGCCGTCATTGACCAGCACGTTCTGTTCGAGGTCGTAAGTGCCGGTGCCGAACAGCCGCCAGTTCTGGCTGAGATGCGCCGAGGCGCCGAGCGTGACCTCGTGGCGATCGATGGTGAAGCCGTAGAGCGGCTGCGCCTGGATGAAGGCGTATTTGGCGCTGAGTGATATCGGCAGGCCGGAATAGGCGGCCTTCACTTCGGCGCGCCTGACCTCGAAGCTCTGTTCGTCGAAACGGCCGCTGACCGAGCCGGAGAAGCCGCTCGGGCTGTTGAAGCCGACCAGGCCGACATAGTCGGATTTGGAAGTCTGCAGGCCCGAATAAGCGCCGACATTGACCAGATCCGGCGCATCGAAGGAGTTCTCGCCGCCGAGCTGATAGGACTGGCCGAAGATCGCATTGGTGCCCCAGCCGCTGTCATAGGCGCCGGAGTAGCGGAAACCGACATTGGCGCGCGTGCCGCCTTCGATGCGGTCATAGCCTGAGAACTTGTCGCGCTCGAACAGCGTGGTGGCGTCGAAGACGAAGCTCTGCGCGTCCTCGTTCGGAACGGCCAATCCGCCGACATACTGCTCGTTCGGACGCACGAACACCTGCGCAGTCGGCTCGAGGATGTGGCTGGAATTTGCCATCGAGAACAGAACAGGCCAACTTGCCTCGAGGCCAAGCGTCGCCATATAGCGCGCGAGCGAGGTGCGCATGTCCGCACTGGTACCAATCACCGGATTGGCAGCCATGTCGTTGACGGCCGTTATCGATGCGGAATTGGCGTTGACATAGCCGGCATCGCCGCGGAACGCGAGCAGCGGCGTCAGCTGCAGGCCATCGTCAGTCGTGAAAGTGCGCTTCCATTCGGCTTCCGCCGTCAATCGGCTCGACTGGCCCTCAATGCCTCTCACGCGCTCGACATTCGACGAACTGTCGAGCGTTTCGTCCAGCCGGTCGCGGCTGATGACGCGGGCATTGACGTTGAGCGACAGCTGGCCGCCGGCCACCGACATATCGGGGATATAGGCATAGTCGAACGATGGCAGCACCCAGGGCTGCTTGCCCGCGCGCGCCGTCGGATCGCTCGACAGCGTGTCTTCCTGCACCTCGAAGCGCATCGCGCGAATGTCGAAATAATTGCGGTCGTGCAGT